>CALFOL010000217.1 GCA_937919915.1 uncultured Planctomycetaceae bacterium | reverse complement strand
GGAATAATTTCACAACGCAAAGGACTGTGTCAGCGGATCGGAATTGGAAAACACGGGCTGAGCCAGTGGCACACGCCCAGTACAGATTCAAGTTCCACCAAAGCCCGGCATCTTACGGATGGCGGGCTTTGCCGTGAGTCACAGACACCAAACATGCGACGACTAAACACACAATCGCAGACCTCCTGTCACAACAAACGCCGCAATGCGTTTACGTTGCTGGAGATCATGATTGTTGTGTCTATTCTGGCGATGATTTCTGCCATGGCCGCTCCGCAACTGATGTCGCTGGTTCAGGAAAGCAGTCTGTTTCGTGAAGCCGATTCCGTGCGTGAGTGGATGGCCGAAACCAGACGATACGCCATCGACACGGGTATCGACTATGAATTCCGCTACGAGCTAAACGGAGCCAGCTTTGTTGTATTGCCGACAGAAAATGAACTGAATGTCGACGACAACGGCGAAAGCACCACCACGGAAGAGTATCGACGGGTTCACAAGGAACTGTCAGAAGGAATTCAGCTGAAAGGCCCAGAAGATGTTGACGAGGCCGCCGAGTCCCTGGACGCAGAAAAATTTCGCGGACTGGACGCCAGTGAACTTTCCGGGAAATCATGGTCCGCGCCGATCATCTTCAGCTTTGACGGCACAACACAGGACTTCACACTGAGGATCGTCAACAAAGATGGACTCACCGCTGAAGTGGCACTGCGGGGGCTCACCGGCGCGGTGTCGACACGTGCCGCAGAAATCTATCAGGAGGACGATTGATGAATCGCATTCGGCCAATTCGTCGGTTCAATAAACGCAGCGGCATCACTCTGCTGGAAGTCATCCTGGCGACCGCCATCTTTCTGGGATCGCTGACTGCGATTCTGCAGCTGATGCGGCTGGGTCACGATTCGCGAGTCAGTGCGAAACTAGACGCGGAGGCGGCATTACGGTGCGAAAGTAAAATGGGCGAGTACGTGTCGGGGATGAGCGCAGTGGCTGCGACTTCGCAGACGCCCCTCGATGATGACATTAACAGCGAATGGACGTACAGCACCACGGTCGACGACGGCGGTGGAGAAAGCCTGCTACTAGTGACGGTTCTGGTCGAACACACAACAATCGACGAACGGGTGAACGCCTACTTTCAGCTGACACGGCTAATGCGAGACCCTCAGTTATTCCTCGATGCAGCCCTCGCGGCTGACATGGAGGACGAGTAATGCAGAGCAGGGTTAAGCATTTGGATTTCGAACGCGTCGACAACGTCGCCAGACCTGTTCGTAGCCGTGCCGCTTTCACAATCATCGAAGTGCTGGTCGCCGTGGGGCTGACAAGTCTGTTGATGGCGGCGCTGTATTCAGCGATGTCCGTTTACTGGACGACGGCCATGGAAAGCTATGATGAAATTGAGCGGACGCAGATCGCGAGGGCTCTGCTGCGAGAGATGGCCCGCGACATTCAGTCATGTACGTTCTCAAAGCAGGAGACGACAGAGCTGGATTCTTCGGATGACAGTTCGTCCATAACAGACACGGATCCTGTCGATCCGGAAACAGCCATGGGGTCATACACGAACGGCTTGCTGGGTAGCGCGACCGATCTGGTGCTGTATATCAGCCGACCAGACCGAAATCAGGCGTACGTCAGTGCTCAGGAGTTACTGGATCCCAGCGAACGCAGCAGCGACTCGATGATCATTCGCTATTTCCTGGCTGACAGTGCTGCCGGGGGTGTTTCAGGGATGGTCGCTGACGAAGCACTCGCGGGCTCGCACTCGAACGTCGACGGCGCGGTTGGGCTCGCGAAAATGACTGGGGATCTGATCGGGCTGAGTAATGCCATCAACCAGGGCAACGTCGATATGCAGTTACAGGCATCGGACATCCTGGCGCGCGAAGTTGCTTTGATCCGATTCACCTATTTCGATGGCGTTGAAGAAGTTGAAGAATGGAACAGCACGCTGCAAGGAGCAATGCCGCTGGCGGTGGTGATCGAACTGACCCTCCGAACGGTGCTTCCTGAAACAGAAGAACGCAAACCGGAAGAAATTCCCGGGTTCATGGATGAGAGTATCCACCGGTTGGTGGTTCCGATTCCCGTGGCTGAGCCTTACGTTGGATTATAACAACCATGAAACGTAATTCGCATCACAGGGAACGCCAGGATCGAGGCTTCGTGCTGGCCGTCGTAGTGATAACGGTCTTGTTACTCACTCTGGGGGCTTACAACTATTCGAGCACCATGCTGGTCGAACATCAGGCGGCGGCGATGGGTGGCCGCGATGTGATTGCGCGAACAGCCGCAGAATCCGGCATCGCGCTGGCCGCAACCAAAATTATGGAACGAGGCCAGGACGATACGATCAATCTGTACAACGACCCTGATGTTTTTCGCGGTCGACTGATTCAGGATTCTCCCGTCCCGCGAGCTGTCGTGCGGTGCACCATCGTGGCGTTCGATGAAACGAACACAGCCACTGGCAACATTCGGTTTGGACTCGCCAACGAGAACTCCAGGTTCAACCTCAACACATTGCAGGCGATTGATCAGAGCGAAGAAGACGTTCCCGAAGAAGAGCGGTTAGGCCTGGCCTACATCGCAATGGCAAACATTCCCAACATGAGTGACGACATTGTTGACGCGATTCTGGACTGGCTGGATTCTGACGAAGACAGACGTCCGGCCGGAGCCGAAGGCAACGACTACGCCACGTTGGCGGTGCCCTATGAGTGTCGTAACGGCCCGATGGAGTCACTGGACGAACTGTTAAAGATTCAGGGCGTCACGCCTGATTTGTATTACGGGGAAGATGCCAACCACAACGGGATTATGGACGAAAGTGAAGACGTAAACGGAGACGGCTATTTCGAACTCGGCTGGCAGGCGTACCTAACCGTCGATAGCCTGGAAAGTAATAAAAACGCGGACGGCGAACAGAAAATCAACCTGAACGGTGGCGAGATGACTGAGCTCTTTGACGCTATCGAAGAACAGTTCGGGACCGAGGCCGCAAAGTTCGTTGTTGGATTTCGCCTTGCCGGAGCCGAAGGTGTGGCGGCGATTCCTGGTGGAGAGCCCGTGGTCGGGCAGATCTCTCGCGAAGGTATCAACCTGACGATCGTGCCGACGTTCACGTTTAAATCGATTTACGATCTGATTGAACGCGACACCCTGGAGGTTCAGATGGTCGACGGAACGAAAGAAGTCTTCACCAGCCCGTGGCCAGCGGATGCCAACACACTACTGAACATCTTCCCGGATATTGAAAAGGCGTGCACGACCACAGGCGACGCCGCGATCACAGGTCGCGTCAACATCAATCAGGCACGGCGCGAAGTGCTGCTGACGATTCCTGGCATGACGGACATCGTCGCGGATTCGATCATGGCCGTTCGCCCATCCGTTGAACTTGGGAGTGCGTCCTCAAACATCCTGGCTCGACGTAACACGGCCGCCTGGATTCTGGCGGAGGGCATTGTGGAACTGGAAATCCTTCGAGAATTCGGCCAGTACATAACAGTTGGTGGCGACGTGTATCGATTTCAGGCCATCGGTCACTTTGACGAAGGCGGTCCGACCACACGTTTGGAAGCTACAGTCGATGCGACCGTTTATCCACCACAGATCAAATCCGTGCGAGACCTGACGTCCGTCGGCCGCGGTTATCATCCGTCGCTACTGACCTCACAGAATGGGCAGTAGCAGTTCGCCGCCAGCAGCGTGAATTTTTCCCCGCCGACGGTCGGCAAATACCAGCACGAAACGCCAGCGAGTGAATTGACAGAAAAACTGCGAACTCATTCGCTTGCATTTCGTGCTGGTAAAGTGCTCGTCTATCGCAAAGGAATGTAGATATCGGTGACCAGTTCCTCTGCCGCTGTCGTTTCCGGCGAATTTCCGTAGGTTTCGAATGAATCTCTCTTAGCCAGCCGTAGCTTCTTATAGCGTGCATACTGGTGAGCACTACTCCATGCGTTGCCCAGGTTGTCGTGGCTTCCTGTGTGTCGAATATGCAGGAACCTGCCAGCGGGAATGTAACAACGGCTCAACTGAGTTGGCACCTGATCGCCTTGACTAACGGCATAGCCGACCGTGAATTCGAATCGCCCCAGTCTTAAGTCGCACGGATGATACGCACTGATCATTTCCCGCTCCGATTTGGTTAAAAAAGCAGCATTTGCGACATCGAAAGCGTTTCGCATGACCGGACCAACATCGTCCGTGGGGGCCGAAGCACGAACGCCCATAACCTCGCGACCTTCCATCGCTGTGGTGCCGATGATTTCCGTTTTTGATAACACCGTGCCGGTTTCGATGTACTCACGCACCATCCGTAACCCGCGTTCGTAGTCCATGCCGATGAACGTCTGCATCATGCCCTTCATGAAGAACATGAACCACGGCAGGCGTCCGTCCATCTGCCAGGTCAGCCTGGTGCCTCCAGTCTGCGGCTCACACAGAAAACTGACGTGAGAACGCGACGTGAACGGCTTCACAAAACGCAGCTCATTGCTGATTGATGTTGGGGGCGACAGTTCGACGTGTTCGATTTCCCCCTCCCCGACCAGCTCACCACTCCACTTGTAGACCGACCCCACTGAACGTGGATCGTCTGTGACTGTGACCGCCGCGGCCTTATCGATGCACAGCCACGGCGACCATTTGGACGATGTCGTAAAGT
>CALFOL010000216.1 GCA_937919915.1 uncultured Planctomycetaceae bacterium | reverse complement strand
TGCAGGTTCAAGGTGAATTGTGCGAGTTGCGAGACGCGAGTGTTATAGGCAAACAGGAACATAGGGGATACAAGAATGAAAAAGTTGGCAATTTCGGCAGCAATCGTTGCCGCGGCTTTGTTGAGCACAGGTGATCAGGCGCAAGCCGGACGAGGTTTGTTTTCAGCGGGCTCGTACGGATCAGCTGGATCCAGTGGCGGATCGACAGGATCTGCTGCTTCGAGCGGTGGTTCATACGCTTCTCCGAGTTCTGGTGGCTCGACTGGCGATTCAAGTGGCGGCTCGTCTGGCGGTCCAACACATCGCGAACTTCGCCTTGAGGAACGTGCTGCTCGCAAAGCCGCATCGCACGGTTCCAGTGGTGGAGCCTCACACGGTTCAACAGGGAGTTCAGGCGGATCCTATGGTTCACTCGGCTCGACAGGATCAAGCGGATCCAGTGGTGGATCGTATGGCGGCCCTTCAAATCGTGAATTGCGTGCCGCACGAAAATCTGCGTCCCACGGTTCAAGTGGCGGCGCGGCTTCGCATGGCGGATCTTCTGGGGCTCCTGTTCATTATGCACCAGCTCCTTCGCATGGTGGCAGCTATGGATATCATTCCGCAGTTGCGCCAGCGGCACCAGCTTACAGCGTTGCTGCTGTTCGACCAACTGCCGCCCCTCAGCAGCAATTCGCCTACGTTGTCGTCAGCCTGCCGCAGGATGCGACCCTGTATCTTGGCGGCCACAAGACAGCTAATGCCGGTGCGGTTCGCAAGTTCAAGATTCCAGTAAACGACGGACAATCGCATGCTTATGCTGTCCGAGTTGTGCTGGAACGCGATGGCCAGAACTATGTCGCTCAGAGCTCCGAAACACTGCAGGCCGGAAAAACTGTCAGCGTGACGGTGAATGACGTCGCATCATCCACTGACGTTCAGGTTGCTGCTCGCTAATTGAGACCGGATTGCAAAGCATTTCAACATACGAAAACGCGGCTTGACGAACAAATCGTTAAGCCGCGTTTTTTATTGTGCCCGGGCCAGGCTGCGAAGGGGTCTGCGGCATACAGGGCGTGCCGGAACAGCGCAAACCAGTTTTGCACGTCGATTCCTGTCCGACTGAGGCATTCCTGAACTGCGGTCGGCGGTGCGTCATTTGCGAAGTTTGCTTGCTCCGCCTGCAATCCCGCGCAATTTGCGACGTGTGGCAAGTGCCATAGTCGCAAGCCCCGTTTTTCCCTAAGGTGTCAGTCACACTTCAACCGCAAACCGTAGCTCAGAGGAACATTCCATTGTGGGACTGGCTTGGAAAAGTGCCGCTCACGATTCTCGGCGCCTGCGTTTTCATTTCGATCGCCGGGCTGTTCGGCCTGCATCGTGCTGATCAGCTGTATGGGCCGTCTCGATTATTCGAACGTCAGTTGATCTGGATTGGTTTGGCATGGCCGCTGATGCTGCTGGCGACCACCGTGTCGTACAGGCGACTTAAACATCTTAGTCCCTGGTTTTACCTGGTGTGCCTGGTGCTGCTGGTGGTGGTATTGTTTATGCCCGCGGTCAATGGATCGCGCCGTTGGATTCCACTGGGGCTGTTCGATTTTCAGCCCAGCGAACCCGCTCGCCTGGCCTGCATTCTGGCCCTGGCGCATTACCTGATGCATCGAGAATCTCAGCGCACGGCGCGGGGATTGCTGATTCCCTTCGCCATGACCGTGTTTCCGCTGCTGCTGATTCTGCGAGAACCAGACCTCGGGACAGCAATGCTGTTTCTGCCGATTCTGTTTTCAATGGTGTACGCTGCCGGCGCGAAGACGACGCATCTGCTGCTTGCCATCGTTCTGGGCGTGTGTGTGTTGCCGTTAATGTGGCAACAAATGAGTGCCGAGCAGCGGTCGCGGGTCGTTACCGTGTTTTCTCAAACCGACGGCGGGATTGCTCCGACAGGCGACGGGTTTCACCTGCACCAGTCGAAGCAGGTTCTGGCATTGGGCGGCGTGTGGGGCAGTATCGCCGATGACGAGCCGATGATCGAAGATCCGTCAGCCTACATTTTGCCTGCGTCACGGACCGACTTTATTTTGTGTTTGATTGGCGAACGTTATGGAATTCCCGGCTGCGTGCTGCTGCTGGCACTGTACGGCACGATCGTCTGGCAGGGACTGAAGATCGCCCAACGCACGCGAGAACCTTTTGGCCGATTGGTCGCAACCGGAATTGTGACCATGCTGGCGACTCAGGTGCTGATCAATTCCGGCATGATCGTGGGGCTAATGCCAATCACGGGAATCACACTTCCAATGTGCAGCTACGGCGGTTCCAGCCTTGTTTCGACGTGCCTGGCAATGGGTCTGATGATGAATATCGGTATGCGGCCTGGCTACGAAGTCACCAGTGGGCAGGTGTGGGAGAATCGTTGATGCCGTGCGGAGATCATCGTATTGGCGAGACTCCGCTTCACTGCTAAAATTCGACAGGAAGATACGGCTTGTCGTTCACGTCCTTTGTTTGTTGAGAAGACTCATGAAACTAAACCGACGCAACGCTCTCGTGGCAGCCACTGCATTCGCTGTGGGATCCGTCCGCTCAATCGAACAAACGGCAACTGCTGAAGAACGCACGGCGAATTTCGACGTTGCATCTGCAGAAAACACAAACGTCGCCGCCGTCGCGGACGAATGCGCAGCAGCGTGCAGCGTATGCCTCGACGCGTGCACCGAACAACTCGTCTCTGGCGCAGATGGAATCGTGGAATTCATGACCGTGATTCGCGATTGCAGCGACATCTGTACTGTCACCGCAACACGACTGGCTCGCAAAGGCCCAATGGCGCCAGCGCTTCAACAGGCTTGTGCGGACGCCTGTTCGCGGTTGGTGACTGCCGGCCGAAGCCTATTGGGCATCAAGGAAGTTGAACGCTGCACAGCAGTCGCTGCGCGTTGCGCCGCCGCCTGTCGTCAATCAATTACAGCAGTTCCTGCTGACTCGTGGCCGCGGAGGGCGCGTTTCGGACTGTGAGAGCAGTCTCCCACGCGCCAGGCCCGCTCACGACTGATTAGGATTCGCTGTAGTGCGTAACGGTAAGAAGCCGCCGTCACCGCACCTGTTGCAGGAACGCCAGCAGATCCAGAATCTCGTCCTTTGAAAACGTCATCAGCAAACCGTCCGGCATGGTGGACTGTTTGGATGCGATCAGCTCGTCAAGCTCGGCCTTCTGAAGCACGATAGACTCAGTCGGCCGCAGAGGATTCGGCAGCAACGTAATTGTCGCGTCATCCTGCTGAGTCGCCAAACCGCTTTTCACCGTCCCGTCCTGTGTGACCGCGATCCATGTCTGGTATTGCTTGTTGATTTCCACAGACGGTTCCAGGACCTGCCGCAGCAGCTTGCTGCCCTCGAACCGTTTGTGCACGTCAGTCAGATCGGGCCCCAGCGTCGTTCCTTTGTCACCGACTTTGTGGCACTTGATACAACCCGCCATCGTAAACACGGTTTCGCCGCGACTAACAGATCGACCAGCCAACTCATCGGCATCCTTCGGGAAGTCTGTCAGCGACCAGCGTCTAATAAACTTACGACTCACTTCGTCGGCAGTTGGTTCCGGCAATGGCTGATCATCAGGCAACACATACAACGAACCTCGCATCACTTTCGAATGACCTGGGTACGTGCACAAAAAGCGATATCGTCCTTGTTCCTGGGGTGCTTCGAAGTACACCGTGTATTGATCACCGGGATTCAGGATCGGAGAAAAACAGATTTCGGCCGGGTCATCAGGCACATAATGCGTCGCGATCGCGCGCGGGTTACTGGCCAGCATCATGGCCTGTTCTGCGAAACTTTCCACGTGATCGGCTTTCACGACCACGACATTGTGCGGCATGCCGGGATCGGTATTGTGAAACGTGAGTGCGACACGAGTGCCAGGCGCGATTCTTATTCGCCGTGGTTCGTACTGCAGCCCTGTGACTGCGTTCAACGTCAGCCTCGTGGCTTGCGAGACCCAGCCGAAGTTTGTGCCGAAGCCATCCTGTTCCACCAACCGCGGATCCTGTTCATACTTTTCGGCTTTCGGAAATCCCGGCCAGCGGCGTTTAGCGATCAACTGGTAGCCAGGGAATTCTGTGAATGCCGGACCGAGTTCATAAATTGAAGAATAGGCGTCCGGAGTAAATAAAACTCCATCGGCCGATTTCAGTTTCATGTGCAGGTGAAACTGCATGACGGGATGCAGTTGCGGAATTTCCAGAAACACGCTTTGCCCATCCGGCAGCAGATGCACAGAACTCACCGGCACGTAGTCGTGTCCCTGTCGACCTTCCTGTTTGACGCTGTACTCCGGCGACCCATAAGCACCGCTGAACAGATAATTCCACTGCTGGCAGTACACGTTTTCCGTGGCGACGGAAGCCGGATCAATTTTCGTGTTGCAGTGTACGATCAGGCCGTTGGAACGCGTTTCGATCTGAGTCGGCAAGTACAGCGGTTTGCTGGTGTACCGCAGACGTTGCAGGCAACCGTTTTCGCGTCCGTAACTCTGCCAGCCTTCTGTGCCAGCCACGTAAATATATCCGTCGTTAGCATTGAAATGCAGACGGCAGGCCCCACTGCGGAATTCGCCAGGCAACGGAACGATTCCTCCCTGAACGACATCACCGATTTCTTCCCGCAGCAGCAGATAGTGATTGCAGTAGCCATACGATGAACCGATCACCTTGCCTGACAATGGTCCCAGCCGATGGTCGTCCGGCAGAAAGCAGATTTCCCCTGCCGAATTGTCGATTCCTCGCGGCACAAAACACTGCGGCAGGTCGTAGCCAAAGTTCCCGTGACCTGCGCGAGGCCCCTGGTGTCCGTGAAAACTGCCATCGCGAACGTTGAAGATCGCTGTGGCCGGTGTCCATGTTCCTTCCTGAACGGTCGCCAGCACAATGCTCCCGTCCGCGGATATTCCAATGCCGTTGCTGTTACGAAGTCCATTGCCCAGGGAGACCGGACGCGTGCCGGTGGCAAGTTGAGCCACGCCGAAATCGCCGGAAGCTGTGGCCCAGTACAACCGGCCTTGATTGTCCTGCTGCAGCGACGTGGCGAAATCGTGGCCGCCGGTCGTAGGATATTCGTTGGTAACGCATTCGTAGAAGTCCGCTTCGCCATCGCCGTTCAGATCGTGCAGGCAAGTCACCTGGTCGTTTCCGCCGAGAACAACTTTGCCATCTTTGACCACCAGCCCCAATGGTTGATACAGCCCGGCAGCAATGCGTTGCCACGTCAGATGCTGCAAATCGTTGTTGACCCCGGTCACCATCCAGACGTCTCCCAGCAGCGTCGAGACCACAAGCCGCCCTTCCGGTAAGCTGCCGACGCCAGCCAAACGCATCGGAGTGCCAAACGGATTCGCCTCGGCAAATGGGATCGTCAGAGTGTCAATCGCGAAGGCTTTGTCATCGTTGCCGCGTGTTCCCGCGGTTGTGACTGTCTGCCCGGTCCACTGTCCTGGACCGCCAGTCGTCATTGTCTTCGGAGCGTGTCTTTCGTCTTTTGCGAGACGACGTTCGAATTCTGCTGACATCTTACCGAACGCAACGTGCAGAACGACGTCTGCGGTGGTCTCTGCAAAATTCAGTGTCCGCAGGTTGTCGTTTTCGTCCAGTCGAATCACCGCGGGATCAAAGCTTCCGAGCAGCTTCGGAGACTTCTGGTTATCCTGCGCGGCTGGCGTTTTCGACACAACAAGCTGAGTCGCAGCAGGTAGCGTTCCGTCCACCTGGATCGAACGAATCAACACATCGTCCTGCACCCACATACGGTCATAGATCGTTGCGGCACCGATCTGGTAGTTGAAGACAACGTCTTTGCCGCGTCGATAAAACCCAAGATACCGCTGAGATGTTCCTGACGGCATGTCCCAGCGACTGACATCAAAATCCACAAGCTGGCTGCCAACAGCTGATGCTCCATCATGCACTCCAAATCGCCCCGATCCGCGCGACACGAAGCCTCCCAGCCACGAATCGATGAAGCTGAGTTTCATCGGATCAAACACGGCGCTCATGGCATTGTCACCAACAGACAATCGGACAGCGACGCCCTTTTGCGTGTCCTTCCCAAAGTGTCGGATGCGGCTGCAAATGACGTTGCCGCTGTCGACGTCGTTCAGCGTGGGGTCGATGCTGTTCTCCGATGGATTCTGTCCCCAGTGACCAAAGGCGCCACCATCGAGCCCCGGAAACTGCGGCAGCAGATCGGGAATCGGCTGCCCTGAGGTCAACTGCTGTTCGGCCTGGCGAAAGTAAAAATCCCGAAGACGATTTTCCGGGAAGGGAGCGCGTGACGTTTGCGGATTCTGTGCGAATGCGCCAGAGGCGATCAGACACAACAAGGCGGCGAGAAGATCTGTTCGGCAGGACATATCGCGAGGGCTCTGACAGATTGGGAAAGTTCGAAGGGAATTGGTCTCTACTGCAGTGTGTCTTAAGTTCGATCGTTTAATCCGTAGCCATCGGCGAGGCTTGCTGATGAAGATTACGCGTTAAACGAACATTCACGATCACAAATAATTCATCAACTGGGTGAGACATTAGTCTGCAACAAGACGAACGCCGATGATATCGAAAACGATCGGGCAGAAAAAGCAGCCCGATTGAAGTAGTCGTGGATATCCGGACCGGTCGTCAATCTGGATTTTCTGGTGTGGAAAATGACGTTACTGTGGTGGTATCCTCAGGCGATGAAGGATGCTGCAAAAACGACGCAACGCGGCAACCTGGAGACGCAACTGCAGGTCCGACGCCACAATATATCAATGACGCACTATCACGACGTGGGAGACAAAACACCGATGGCGTTCACTGTTTCAACGGAAGAACCAGCCAACGTGCTGAATCGCGTCAGCAGAATTGTGAGTGAGGAAGTGGGCCTCTAATTTGCGACTGCGCATGACCACTATCGAATGATTTCGGCAGAAACCTGGATCACTCTTGATGAGCCTGAGATGCTCTACTGCTTTCTCTTTGACGATATCGCGGCACTAAAACAATTTGCGCAGCATTCCGCCCGTCCGTGTACGCCCGTAGATCTTCGGCGACTTGCTGCTGTCCTTTTATCACTACAGCGTATTACGCTGACTTGTGGCCGCGGGGACGCGTTTCGATAAAAGAAAGCTGTTCCCGCGAGCGAGTACCGGTCACGACATTAAATAAACTGCTCTAGCAAGCGTAACCTCCAGGAAACAGGGCGATCGATGACCATCCGTGGTCAGGAATTGCATTTCAAACCACGGATGACGCGGATGGGATCGCAGCAAGAACTGCGCGGTGAAGTACAGATTAGTTTACGTGTGGCGCGTGTGCCGCCCTCGCGGAGATTCTCTCGTGTAGCAGTCGCAGCGTCGTTGGCCGTTTTGACCGCCACATTGTTGCAAATCAAATATGAATATCATTCCGGGACAGAAGATCGGTAGGAACCAGACTTCTGTGTCTTTATACTTCGTGGCCTTCGTGCTTCGATTCGAACCCACGTTTAACACTCACTCCAGATTCGCCTCAGCGCGAACGATCACGCCTCCACGGAACAAAAATGATTCGACGTCACTCAAACCTGATCTTTAAAGCCGTCCTGATTCTTGCATGTGCTGCAGTTTTGGCCTCACAGGCGCCGGCTCAGAATGCCAAGGCGAAACAGGCGGCAACAGCAAAGTCCGGTACAAAAGCGAAACCCAAAGCGAAAAAACAACAGGCCGTGGGGCCGGCGATTGGTGGAAACAAAGCCACGCCAATTGATCGGATCACTGCAGCCAAAGGGTTTCAGGTGGAATTGCTGTACTCGGTGCCTGGTGCTGAGCAGGGCTCATGGGCCAATCTGTGCACGGACAACAAAGGGCGAGTCATCGTCAGCGATCAGTTCGGCGGTCTGTACCGCATCACACCGCCACCGATCGGAAAGCCGGTCGAACCTGAGGCGGTTGAGAAAGTGCCGGCTGAGATTCGTGGTGTCAACGGCATGGTCTGGGCGTTTGATGCTCTATATGTCGGGGTCAACGATTACGAAGAAAAAATCCCCTCTGGCCTGTATCGAATTACAGACAGCAATGGTGATGACCAACTTGATAAAGTGGAAATGATTCGCGGAATTCAATCCAAAAGCGATCACGGCGTACATGCTGTGGTTCCAACACCGGATGGAAAAGCGTTCTTTCTGATCACAGGTAACAATACCCTGCCACCAGAAATCGAAGACAGCTCACCCGTTCGTCAGGTATGGGGAGAAGATCACCTGTTGCCAAGCATGCCGGATGGTCGAGGCCACAACCGCGGCGTTCTGGCTCCTGGTGGAATCGTCTATCGCGTGTCCCCGGACGGCAGCAGTTGTGAAGCGTATGCTTCCGGTTTCCGCAACATCTTCGATGGCGCAGTCAATCGCGATGGCGAACTGTTTACCTACGACGCCGACATGGAGTACGACTTCAATACGCCATGGTATCGGCCCACTCGGATCTGCCACGTGACCAGCGGAGCCGAATTCGGCTGGCGAAACGGGGCGGGCAAACGCATGCCGTTTTATGCCGACAACCTGCCGCCCGTGCTGGACATCGGGCCAGGCTCACCAACGGGAATGACGTTCGGTTACGGCGCGAAATTTCCGGCGAAGTATCAGGATGCACTGTTCGCTTTAGACTGGAGCTGGGGCAAGTTGTATGCCATCCACTTGAAGCCGGATGGTTCTTCGTACTCCGCCACAAAAGAAGAATTCGTCACTGGTGCCCCACTGCCGATTACGGATGCGATCATTCATCAGCAGGACGGTGCGATGTACTTCACCATCGGCGGCCGACGCGTGCAGTCGGGACTGTATCGTGTGACTTACACCGGCGACGAATCGACGGAGCTCGTCAAGGCAGCCCCAGTCGTCAGCGACGAACGACGGCAGCGTCACGCGTTGGAAGCGTTTCATGGTAAACAGGATCCGCAGGCGATTGCCGCCGCA
Organism: uncultured Planctomycetaceae bacterium; assembly: GCA_937919915.1. GTDB lineage: Bacteria > Planctomycetota > Planctomycetia > Planctomycetales > Planctomycetaceae > Fuerstiella. The sequence continues at coordinate 1,866 of CALFOL010000216.1, read as the reverse complement.
TGGCCAGCTTTGTCGGACAAAGATCGATTCATTCGTTTCGCTGCCCGAACAGCAGTTGAGCATCAGCCGACCGACACGTGGGCCGACAAAGCGTTGTCAGAATCTGATCCGGCAAAGCAGGTTGAAGCATTGCTGGCTTTGGCTCGCGTTACGGGTGTCTGTCCGCAACACCGCAAAGACGACACGCCTGCTGTTGATACCACAATGCGTGACAAGCTGCTGGAAGCGGTCGTTGCCATTGATGCATCCGCTTTGGATCACACGTCACAACTGACGCTGCAACGCGCCACGCAGATTATCCTGAACCGTTTTGGACGTCCCGACGAAACGCTCGTCAGTAAGCTGATTGCCAGCTTTGACCCGTTGTTCCCGGCCGAGACCACGGAAGCCAACTGGCTGTTGTGCGAAACTCTGGCGTTTCTGCAGTCGCCAACGGCTGCCGCAAAGGCGATTGCCCTCATTGAACAAGCTCCGGCACAGGAAGAACAGATGCAGTACGCGCGATCGATTCGCATGCTGACAGCCGGTTGGACGCCGGAACTGCACACGGCGTATTTCGAATGGTTCCTGAAGGCTGCTAACTACAAAGGTGGTGCCAGCTTTGACAAGTTTATTGAGTTCATTCGAAACGATGCCGTTGCCTCGTTGACTGAGGCAGAGAAGACTTCAATGGCGGAACTCCTGGCGAAGAAGCCCGAACAGAAATCGGTCCTTGAGAATCTGGGAGCGATTTTTGTCGGGCGTCCGACCACGAAATGGACACTGGAGGAACTTTCAGCGTCCGCCGCCACGGACCTGAAGGAACGAGATTTTGCCAACGGGCGAAAGATGTTCGCGGCAGCTGCTTGCTATGCGTGTCACCGTTTCGACAATCAGGGGGGGATGACCGGGCCGGATCTGACATCGGCCGGCCGACGCTACTCTGCTCACGACTTGCTGGATCAGGTTATTAACCCGAGCAAAGTGATCAACGAACAGTTTTCTGCGATCACTGTCCTCACAGCTGCCGGGCTGACTCACACAGGAGTCATTGTCAATCTCAACGGCGACAGCATGACCATCAATACCGATCTCACCAACCCGAATCAGCAAGTGAGCATCGACCGTAAAGAGATCGAAGAGCTGATTGTTTCGAAGGTTTCGCCGATGCCGGAAGGGCTGTTCAATAAGATGACCAGGACCGAGGTCCTGGACCTGGTTGCTTATCTGATTAGCGGAGGTGACGCGAAGCATGACTTCTTCAGTAAGTAATCGGTCCCGCTTCGCTGAAACAGTGGCCAGGCCTGTGAAGGTTGGCAGCAGTGAAAGTAGCGGCTTCGACCACAGCATTACTGGTTCGCTGTCTGCGTCAGGATGCGCGGCAGGTCGGACATCATGTGTTGCGTGGCGGGCTGGCCGCGATGCTGCTGCTGATGCTTGTCGCTCGGTACGCCATGTTCTCAATCAGTGCGGGTGCTGGCGCATCTTTTGCACGGACGGTGATGTACTGCTGTTATGCATGCGTGACCCTTCTGGGCGGGATGTACTTCAGCGCAGCGATCGTCGAAGGAAAGGAAGAGCAAACGCTGCCGCTGCTGCGACTCACGGGAGCGGCCACTATGGCAATTCTTGTGGGAAAGTCGGCCCCACGGCTGATCAGCGTGTTGTTGTTATTGTTGGTCGTCGCTCCATTTTTGCTGCTGGCCATCACGCTGGGCGGGGTGTCGCTGCGAGGGTTGATGACGGCGCTGCTGGGACTGCTTGTCTATTCCGTGATGCTCTGTCAGCTTGGACTGTACTGCAGCGTCGTGGGCCGAAACTTTCAGGACGCTCTAGGCAGAACAATGATCCTGTGGGGCGTGTTGGAATTCCTGCCGTTGTGGGGCT
>CALFOL010000215.1 GCA_937919915.1 uncultured Planctomycetaceae bacterium | reverse complement strand
ACTTATCCCTTGCCGGGGCCTATCTGCGCTTGTCAGCCCCGGCTGAGGATGTACCTGACGCCTATGCCTTGATGTCGACCAGCGGTTCCCCAAGCAGCTCAAACCTCGGTTGAATTCCCAGACCCGGTTCCATGGACGCGGACATCCGGCCGTTCTGGCGTTGTGGAGCACCTTCGGCATTGCTCACGGTGACGTAACTGTTGAAATCCGTACTTGTGAACAGGAACTCCGGGGGCGTGCTGTGAGCCAAAGCTGCGATGGCGGCGGTGGTGATATCACCGCCCCAGCTGTCTTCCAGCGTCATAGCTATTCCCAGCGACAGACAAAGATCGCGAGCCTGTTTGGCTTTCGTCAGGCCGCCGAACTTGCTGATCTTGATGTTGACTACGTCGGTCGCCTGATCGGCATGAGCCCTCATCAGCACGTCCATGCCGTCGATGTGTTCGTCCATAACAAACGGATGGTCTGTTCGGCGGCGAATCGACAGGCACTCGTTGTACGACAAACACGGCTGTTCGATGTAAACATCGACGTCTTTGACGGCTCGAACAACGCGAGCGGCTTCGTGCATCAGCCAGCCGGTGTTCGCGTCCGCGATGAGTTTGTCGCCGGGCTCCAGGATTTTGCTTACGGCCCGAATGCGTTCGATGTCTTCGTCCGGATTGCCGCCGACTTTCAGCTGAAAACGACGGTATCCTTCGTTCCGGTAGCTCTCGACGTTCTTCGTCATTTGCTCCGGCGACTGTTGAGAGATCGCTCGATACAGCACGAAATCCTCTTCGTATCGTCCGCCGAGAAGTTCGCACACGGGAAGGCCAGCGACTTGCCCGAGGATGTCCCAGCACGCCATGTCGATCCCCGATTTAACATACGGATGACCCTTCATGGCTTTGTCCATGAAGTTGTTCAGACTACCGATACCTATCGGATCTTTGCCGATCAGCAACGGTGCCAGTTCGGCAATGCCAGCACGCACTCCTGCTGCGTATGCTGGCAGATAGAAGGGACCAAGCGGGCACACTTCGCCGTGCCCTGCTATCCCGGTATCCGTTTCAACCCGTACAATCGTACTATCGAAGACGTCGACGGACTTGCCGCCCGACCACTTATAGCTGCCTTCGTGAAGGGGAAGATCAATTTGGTAAGCCGCGATGCGAGTGATTTTCATAGTGCTGTCCGTGTTTTGAAACCCGGCTTTTCGAATGGGGATTGCGATTCGTTTGCTGGTGGAGGTTTGCGATAGTGAGCGGATGTTTTCCGGTAGACAAAGGCGGGCTTCGGTGGCTGCTATTTTCGACGCAACATCATCAGACGAAAGTCCATTACTGTCTTGCCGGGGATTTTAGTCGCTTTCAACGTCAATGAGCCTTTGCCGGCCTTTAGTTGAATGTCGCCTGCGTTCATGCTTGTCCAGTTCTGCTCGTAGGATTCTGCTCGCTGAAAATGGTCTTCGGCGGCTCCTACGAGTTCGGACGGATGAGATTTCTCCACTGTCACCGCGAGCTTATTGTCGTTGAACGACAGTTCGATTTCCGAGCCCTGATCACCTTCGGGGCTGGTATAGTAAATTTCGACTTCGTAGTTTCCGTCGGCTAGGACTTCGGCATCCCATGTGATGCTGTCCTCTGTGCTCGTCCAGTTCGTAAAGAACGAACTGTTCGGAAATTTATTCGACCGCTTAATGCCGCCGTGTTCTTTGCCGTCACGAGCCGGGATCTGGGTGTTGGCACAGTCCGGATGGGCAATCACAAATGGACGCTCATCCTTGTCGTATCCGGGGACAACGTTCTCCTGAAACTCTTTAATGGCTGCTGACAGTTTACCGGCCACCAGTCCACGACGATCAGCGATATTGTTCCGCTGACCGGGATCTTCGTCGAGGTTAAACAAAGCTCCGCTAAGGTCCATTCGATACGGCCCGGTCTTTGCGCTAATCTTGCCCTTCCAGAATGAGATGATCGTGCGATCGTCTGTCTTTGGTTCGTCGCCTAGCAGACTCTGGGCGATGTTCACTCCGTCGAATGGCTTGTTGTTAACTGTCCGGATGCCCGCCAGCGCCGCCAACGTTGGGTGCAAATCGATTGCCGCTCCGTTGATGCTGACTTTCTTGCCAGCCGGGATCCGTCTCGACCAACGAACGAGGCACGGGGAGCGAACTCCCCCTTCATCCGTCGATCCTTTCCGACCTTTCATGTCACCGTTCCAGCGAATCCCATTGGGGCCGTTATCGCTGAAATAGACCACGATCGTGTCGTCTATTTTCCCCGACTTTTCCAGCGTTTCCATGAGCCGACCGACGTTCCAATCGATGTTTTCACACATCGCCAACGCGGCTCGGAGGTGCTGTAGGTTTTCTTTCTTCGGTTCGCGGTTGCGAAGTTTCGGTTCAAAATCCTTGAACTTGTTCCACCAGCGATCCGGCACCTGCATGGGCGAATGAGGCGTGTTGTAGGGCAGATAAACGAAGAACGGCTGGTCGCTTTCCTCTTTGATCACGTCAATCGCTCGGTCAGTGAGATCATCGACAATGAAGTCTTTTCCCTGAACGATCTCGCCGTTGTGCTCCAGCATCGGGCTCCAATAATGACCCCAGTGGCCGGAGCAAAATCCGTAGAATTCATTAAAGCCCCGACCGTTCGGATGGTACGGATACTGCATTCCATTGTGCCATTTGCCGAAAGCCGCTGTGCGATAGCCGCCGGCTTTAAAAGTGTCACCTATTGTCTTTTCGTCGAGATTCAGACGTTCGCCACCTGCTGATGTGCTGTACACCCCACCGCGGGGGTGATATCGCCCCGTCAGAAATTCTGCTCGCGTTGGGGAACACACTGGGCAAACGTAGAAACGATCAAAGCTCGCTCCAGCGGCGGCCAGTTGATCGATATTTGGCGTGCTGAGGTTGGTGTTGCCGTTGAGTGACAGATCACCCCAGCCCTGATCGTCCGTGAGTATCACCAGCACATTCGGGCGAGCCGCCATCACACTGGCTGAACATAACAATGACGTTATCACACCCGCGACTATTCGTGATACTGTTTGATTCATTGCTCTTTCACCTGTCGCTTACGAAACACAAACAACACCGGTGATGTTGCTTTAGCCGGGGTACTGTCAATTCGCTGCAAATCATAGTGCTGTCCGCTGTCTAATAACAAACTGTGCACTGCCTCAAATTCTTCCTGCCCGCCAACGTGCCCTCGATACGTCAAAACTGTCATCACTCCGTCTGGTTTCAGGGCTTTGATTGCTGCCTTGATCGCTTGGGTTGATGTATCCGGCTGTGTGATGATTTTATGGTCATGCCGCGGCAAGTATCCTAAGTTAAACATCACCGCTGAGACGCTGTTCTCTGCCACCTGTTGATTTAACGTTTCGTGTCCCTGCTGCAACAGTTTCACGTTCGTTAGACCCGTTGATTCCACCCGCTGCCGAGTCGCCTCTAACGCCGACTGCTGAACATCAAAGCCTATGAGCTGCCCTGTTTCGCCTATCAATCGACTCAGGAAACAAGTGTCAAAACCGTTTCCTACTGTTGCGTCGATGGCGATGTCGCCCTCCCCCAACACTTTCTGGACAGCCTCCTGCGCCAGCGTTGTCAGTGCTCGCTGCCCCCCCCCCGAGGTTGTCCGGGGGAATAGTCTGCTGACATTTCTGGTAGCCCGAGGGGCTCCCTGTCCTTGTATGAAATGCAATAGTTCAGTGGCCAACAATGGCGCTCTGAGCGTCCCTTTTGAACCTAAACCGTTGAAAATCAGCACGTTCTTATGCTTTGGATCACAGCCCGTCACCGGCTCATAGTCCTTCATTGTTGGACGAACACCAGCGACGTGACTCTCGACCGCCACTATACCTTTTACGATTCGCCCCAGCTTTTTCATCACCTCTGCCCGACCCTCCGCTGTTGGCTCCGCCTGCTTATTCTTCCAATCATAGGTTGATCCAACCGTCTGACTACCGTCAGGATTCGGAGCGATCCAGACGCTGCGATGGACCACCTCGCGGCGTTCGTATTCCGGGATACGGACGGTCAGTATGTCTCCTCGGGAAGGATTATTCGGCACCGACGGAAACAAGGGGTTTTTCTGCACGCCCTGACAACAGATCAGTCTGTCGGCTGATATAGCCTGTGTCTCTGATACGATCCGGTCGTCCTGAATGGAAATATCTCTATCAAAACATAAGTTCTGCTGTTGGTAACTTTCTCTGGCTGCAAAATAGGATCTGGTCGCCTGAAGATAGTGTTTAACGTTCAGACGACCGGCTGGTGTCATCGTTATACCGACCTGTTTGCTGCCTGCTGTTTGGACACTCCCCTGCCAAAGTTCTGTCCCTGTGACACTTTCCGCTTCGCTTCGACTAAGAAACGCTGACCTCGCCACTTCGTCTTCGAACAGTCGAATCATGTCCGCTGCCGCAAAAAATGACGTCTGGGTTTCCTGTTCGACGCGGCGATAAAAGTTCAACGCTGCCGACCAGTAGTCGTCGTATTCTGGTGACTTCACCAATCGCTTACCGGTCACTGGTGTCACCAAACCCGCGGCTACTCTTGACGCTGTATGCTCCTCATCACGATCTATGATCAAGATCGACTGGCCGCTCCAATGCAGCGTCCACGCCATCGCTGATCCGGCTAAGCCCTGCCCTACGATCAGATTTTCTACGTGTCGGCTCATCGCTCAGAGAGTAACCGGTTCCTAACGTCGCTTCTCTGCCGACCAACCGTTTCCCTCGTTTTCGTTGCCAACCGGGGGCTTCTTCCCTTATGCTCTTTCACTGACCTGCCCTTTTTAATCCACTGGAGCCTGCCATGAACCAACAATCCCGCCGATCTTTCCTGCAAACGTCTGCCGCTGCTGCAGTTGCTTCTGGGCTTTACGCCAGTGGAGCCGAAGCTCAAGACAGCAAGAATCCTCTGGAAAAACTGAACATCGCCTGCATCGGCACTGCCAATCGTGCGGCCGCTGATGTTGAGGGCGTTATGTCCGACAACATCGTCGCTCTCTGTGACGTCGACGCCGTGTATCTCGATCGGTCAAAGAAGATGCTGACCGAAAAGAAGGGCCTGGAACCACGTACTTACGCCGACTATCGCGAGATGCTGGAAGCCGAAGGCGACAAGATCGACGCTGTCACCGTCGCCACCACCGACCATCATCACGCCCCTGCGTCTATCCGTGCCATTCGAGCTGGCAAGCACGTCTACTGCGAAAAACCTCTCACGCACACCGTTCAGGAAGCTCGAATCATCTCTGAAGCCGCTGCGGAAAAAGGCGTCGCCACTCAGCTGGGCACCCAGATTCACGCTGGCAACAACTATCGCCGAGTTGTCGAAATCATTCAAAGTGGAGCCATCGGTGATGTGACTGACGTTCACGTGTGGGTCGGCAAAGGCTGGGGCATCACTGAACTCACTGGCGTCGAAGCTCCGCCGCCTGAAACGCTCAGCTGGGACCTGTGGCTCGGACCAGCCAAAGAGCGACCCTATGTCGCCGGCCGCTACCATCCTGCTCAGTGGCGACGCTGGTGGGAATTCGGACAGGGTACGCTGGGCGATATGGCCTGCCACTACATGGACTTGCCATTCTGGGCTTTAAAGCTGCGACATCCGACTCACTGCGAAGCGGAGGGTGCTGAAGTACACGATCAGATGGCTCCCACGGGGCTTACCGTTCGCTACAAGTTCCCGGCTCGCGGTGACATGGTCGCCTGTAACCTGACCTGGCACGATGGAGACCGTATCCCTAAAGAAGTCGCTGGAGAACGCGTGCCTGCCAGCGGCGTGATGTTTGTCGGCACCGAAGGGAAGCTGTTCTCTGATTATGGGAAATACCGGCTGTTTCCTTCGGACAAATATCAAGCCTTCGAGCCACCTGAGAAAACCATCCCGGATTCTATCGGTCATCATCAGGAGTGGATCAAAGCCTGCAAGGACGGTTCACCGACTACTTGCAACTTCGACTATTCTGGTGCGCTGACGGAAAGCGTGCTGCTGGGCAACGTCGCCTATCGAACCGGAAAGTCGCTCGAATGGAACGCCGCGGATTTGAAAGCCACGAACTGTCCTGAGGCTGACGCGTTCATCAGCAAGCAATACCGAGCTGGCTGGGAAGTCTCGTAGATAGTCAAAGAACAGTGACAATTCAGGCGATCTTCGACCAAAGGCGGCCGAAGATCGCTTTCTTCAAATAGTAATAATAAGAAAGTATTAGTAATAGAAGAGACGAATTAAATTGTTGATAAGTGACCGGGTGAAGGACGTAAAATGATGAAGTGAAACGTGTTACACCAACACAGCTGACGTGAATAACAGGGTGACAAGGTATCAGCACGACCGCCAGCAGTTGTTGCCAGAAAGGGTCACTGTTCAACAAGGGAAAAAGGAGACGGAAGAGCCAGGTGAATGAACGTGTTTCCGAACCAGGTTGAACAGAGATACTGTTAACAAGTTATCAACAGATCTGTTGATAACAGAACCGAAGTGTGAAGCCGCGGAGAATCATTAGATTTACTGGCCTTCTATGTACAGCAGCTGGATCGTGGTGTCAGGAAGTTTGGTTTGCAGCGAAGCGACACCAGCAGCAGTAACAGTCGTTCGTGTGACCTTAAGGTCCTTGAGTGCTTTTAGTCCTTCAAACATCGGCAGACCAGCATCGGATACGGTCGTCGAGCCGACGTGCAGGAACGACAGCTTTGTCATGTTCGTCAAAGCAGGCAAGCCAGCGTCAGACAGTTGCGTGTTGTCCAGGTTGAGCCATACCATGTTCGTCAGTCCAGCAAGCTGTTCGACACCCGAATCGCTGACTGCGACCCGCCACAGATTCAACTTTTTCAGGTTTGTCAGTCCGGACAGGTGAGTCATCCCGGCGTCAGTAATGTCAGCATTTTCGCTGAGATCAAGCTCCTCCAAGGTCTTGAATCCAGACAGATGGGCGAGACCTTCATTCGAGATTTGGTTGAACGCAAGCCGCAGTTTTTTTAGCTTCGGGTAACGGTTCAACAGCAACAAAGTGTCATCACTGATCGTTGTTTTCTTAAGATACAATTCTTCCAGATCGGCGAGTTTATCAAGCGGTTCGAGGCCCACTTCACTCACCCACAACTCATCCAGGGCGAGCACTTTCAGATTGGTCAGCGCGGCTAAATGCGGCAAACCACCGTCATCGACAGTGGTGAGCCCGCTGGTCCCATTGAGTCTCAACGCCTTTAGTGATTTCAGCCCCTTCAAATGAGCAAGCCCGTCGTTTCCAACGGGACAACCACGCAGGTCAAGATTAGCGATCGGGGACGTTGTCCCAGAGAGGTGTGCTAAGCCATCGTCGGTGATCGGAAGATCGTTTAACAGGATAGAGGTGACATTTTCCAACGCGGCCACATGCAGCAAAGCGTCGTTGGTGGCCTCGGTTTCCCGAAGGTTCACCTCCAGAATGTTGCCGCCGCCGTTTCGCTTTAGCTTGGCTCCCAGTGCCTCCAAAGTAGCTACAGCGTCTTCGTTATCAGGTTGAGCAGACGGTAAGAGGCCAGGTAGGTTTTCGTTGCCGGGTGGCTTTGGATCGCCAGCGGTATCAGAAGTTTCAGTGCAGCCAGTAACAATCGCCAGAAGAACGAACCAAAGACAATATTTCATAGGAGACGCCCGGAGGGAAGGTGTTGAGGGAGGAGTCAGGGATCAGGCTTCCACCTGATAGATGATGGCGTGACACGCAGATCGCAGAGAAATAAGCGAAAAGCCTGGACCGCCAGATTGTCAGAGGATAGCGTCCGGGATCAAAGCGGAAAAACCAGCAACCTTGGCATTACAGACTTATCAGGACTCAGGTTGCGAAAAACATAGGGTTCTGAGACGATTCCGCCCCCTCCCTCGGCGGCCCATAATTCCTTCCAGTGTCGCTAAATCCAGCAATCCTATCGCCGTAAGCCCAGCTTCATTGATGAGTGAGCTCTATATTCAATCCGCTGAGCCCAGCACCGTTTTCAAAGAACGTCGTGGCAGTAGACCGCTGATGTTGCTCCTGCTGATGCTGCCGATCTTCACAGCGGGTTGTCGTACGCCGCAGAAAACGTTCACCGTCGAACGTCCAGCCCGCAATACAGTGAATGGTCCAGGCTTCACCATTCATAGCAACTTTCAGATTCGCAAGGGGGCTCCACTGGTCCGAGAGCTGGAGGAGCTGCGGAAAGAAATTCAGGAAACACTGCAACTGCCAGAACAACGGGATCCCGTCGCCGTCTACCTGTTTGCTGATCAGGAAGCCTATCGTCGCTACATGCACGCTACGTGGCCTAACCTGCCGCCCCGCCGAGCCTATTTTGTGGGGACCAGCCGCGAACTCGCCGTGTATTCGTACCATAGCCCCAAAGTCGAAGAGGATTTGCGGCATGAGTTTACTCACGGCCTGCTGCATGCTTCGCTGAATACCGTCCCGCTGTGGCTGGACGAAGGGTTGGCCGAGTATTTTGAAGTCCGCGGCACACAAACCGGTTCGCCTCACAAGGAGCATCTGAAATATCTGCAGGAAGTGCGAGCGGCAGGCTGGAATCCATCGATGTACCAGCTGGAGCAACTGTCAAACTTTGAGAAAATGACGCAGCGCGACTACGCAGAATCCTGGGGTTGGGTGCACTTCATGCTGCAGGAAAACGAAGTCGCTCGCCAAACGCTGATCGAGTACATCGCAGAATTGGAAACGAAATCGATCCCATCACAGCTGATGCCGCGCCTGGAAAAGGCATTGCCATCGTATTACAACGACATGATCGCTCATGTGTCGAACACGGCATCCGGGGTGGCACTAGTCAGTCACGAAGAGTGATCCGTCAGGACATAGGTCGTGTCATGGACGATCAGGGTGCTTGGATACCCAGAAGCGAACACTATGGACGCTCCAGAATCGCCTTGTAAATCTCTTTCGCTCGCCGATATTCGCCCACGCCGGAATCGTCCAGAACGCCTGTATTCCGAGCAATTTCTCGTTCCATCTGCTGAATGAAGAATTCTACTCGTTCCTTTCGCGGCTTCACAGGATGTTCGTCGACATCAACAAAAACCGGGTTGGTGTGGGCAAAAGAGACTTTGTTATCCGGCAGCTGCGCGAAACAACGGACGGCCAGCCAGCCGGAACCATCGACTTCGACCGTCGAAGTAAATGTCGATCGGAATGTCCCCGCGGCCGTCTTTTGCGGTTGAGTGGAAATACTCCTGCCGACAATGCCGTTGTGAACGATCTGCAGCGACTTCAGTGGATGTACGCTGTCGACAGTGCCAGCGACAGTCACGGTGTTTCGTTTGTCGGTTTTCATCCATGTCGTGCCGGGCAGTTCACCGTCGAATTTTACATCCAACAGCGGCCCTTGCGTGACGAAACTGTGACCGGCATTCAGTCCCGCGATCCAGTTTTCGTAGCTGAAGTCTGCGCCGCAATGAACATAGACGCGTCCATGGCCGAGTGCCACCGGATGTACGCCGGCACCCGTACCCGCGGAAACTCGCATGCGGAAGCCGCAGTTCAGTAGCGTGTAGTAAGTCTGAAAACCGAATTCGGTCCAGCCCATTTCCGTGAAGCCGTTTTCATCGCGTTCGATCTCCGGCCAGTCAGGGGCCGCGTTTTCCAGCGTCCACTTCGGAAAGCCAAACTTCGTGCGCCACTGATGGTTGTTGCTGAGTTCAAACAGATCGACATTCATCACCGGCACGATCATCATCGACCAGTTCCACGAGTGCTTTTCCAGATCCAGAATGGCACCCTGACGTCGTGCTTCTTCTGCCACTGGCAGCACGGGCGGCGTCGGCAGGTTCAGTGGAGTCTTGTGATTCAGAATCAGAACGGCCCCCTGAGTGTGCCGCTTCTTGTTGACGGAGAAGATTTCGTACTCCGTATTGATCGGGTAGATCACGTGCGTGGCGTCGATGTAGTCCGGCCTGGCTTCCAGAACAGGTCCCGTCGCAGACGGAATTTCCATACTGTCTCGCACCCAGTAGTTCAGCGGAAAAGCCACGTTCAGATCTTCGGCCAGCACCAGATTGGGGACCTCAGCCATTGGGCGGTGGATGTGTGTATCACCAGAAAACCAGCCGCGTTTCGACATGTCGGTGAACCGCTTAAGCGTCAAACCGGTATTCACTCGAGTGTCGGCCGCAGCGACTTCGATGACGGTCTCAGCGGGCACATATTCCTTGCCGCGTTCCGCGCGCAGCCGATACCGCCCGGGATTCAGCTGGAACTGAAAACCCTCGGCCGACAACGTCGTGTGCTTTTCGACGCTGGCGGACTGACCGAATTGCTTGCGATAAGCGATTGCAGATCCCGCGACCGCCGTGGATTTCGCGTAGTGCCACTCGCCCGTTTCGATGTTCTGACAGTACAGCCGACACGGCAGAATCTCCCCGGTGTCGGCGTCTTTTACCTGCCCAACAACGTTGTCGGTGACATGATGCAGCGGATGAGTTCTCCAGCCCGTGGTTTCGATCCGGTCCACTTCCGTGTTGATATCAGTGCCTTCATAAAACGAAAACCAGCCTCGCAACCACTTGGTTTCTCCTGGTGGGCAGTCTTCGAACTTAGGATCCGAATGCAGGCACGGGCACTTGGTGTTGCCCCAGGCCCGATGCACGGGGTCCCAGCCGCTGATCATCCACTTTGTTTTGTCGGGTGAACCAGCGATCGCATAGCCACGCTCAAACAACTTGTTTTCGTTGGTCAATTGGGCAAAGCCCGCGGCTCCCTTCAGCATCACACAGTTTTGTACGCGCAGATCTGTCAGCGGTTTGTCGGTCCCGTTGGTCAGCCACATCTTCATGCGCACAT
>CALFOL010000214.1 GCA_937919915.1 uncultured Planctomycetaceae bacterium | reverse complement strand
CCGCGAACGACGAGTGCTGACCCAGGCCAGCCAGCACCTGAAGAGTTCCCGTTAGTCTCGTGTCTGACCCAGTGGCTAAACGGGGGTTAAGCGAACGAACTCAATTGGCACGAGACGAGTTGTCTATGGTATTACGTACAACAGTCGCTGCAGCTCGGATAAACTACGCACGAGCTGCACGTTCTCAAACTGTCCGGTCAGATTCTCATGCGGGTCGTATCCATACACCTGCATCCCTGCGGCCAGCCCGGCTTTGATGCCAAACACACTGTCTTCCACAACGGCACAGTGTTGTGGAGCCACCTGCATGCGTTCAGCCGCCATCAGAAACAAATCCGGTTCGGGCTTCCATCGCTTAATTTGATACGCACTAAATATTACCGATTCGTCAAAGTGATGTATCAAATCCACTGTCTCAAGGCACAACTGGATCTTGCTAACCGGAGCATTCGACGCAACACAGAACGGCACCTGCATCGCATCCAGCAGATCGTGAACACCTGCGACAGGCTGCAACTGTTCCCGTAACACGCCCATCTGACGGCTACGGAACGTGTCCAGGAAATCTTCCGGCAACTTCCTGCCAAGCCGATCTTCGAATTCCGAAAACACCACCGACAATTCATTGCCGGCGAACCGCTCCATCGCCTCGGCGTGCGAAATCTCCAGACCGAACTCCGCCACGTGCTGCACCAGCACAGCAAGGCTCAGAGTTTCGCTGTCGACCAGCGTGCCATCGCAGTCAAAAATTACAGCCTTGATTGAGTGCTCGTCCATGTTGCTCTGAAACTACAGCGTGTCACGCTGACTTGTGGCCGCGGGGTAATCGTTTCGATCGAAAAAAACCTGGACTCTCGAGCGAGTACCGGTCGCGACAATGAGTAAAATGCTCTAGGCAAGAATCTCGTGAATCACGTGCCCATGTACGTCGGTTAACCGCATGTCTCGCCCACTGAATCGATAGGTCAGTCGTTCATGGTCCATGCCAAACAGATGCAGCATAGTCGCGTGCAGGTCGTGGATTTCCACTTTGTTTTCAATGGCCTTGTAGCCGAACTCATCGGTCGCACCATAAATCGTCCCGCCTTTGACTCCACCACCAGCCAGCCATGTTGTGAATCCGTATTGGTTGTGGTCTCGCCCGTTTGTGCCCTGCGCAAACGGCGTCCTGCCAAATTCTCCAGTCCACACGACCAAAGTCGAATCCAGCAAGCCTCGTTCCTTCAAGTCAGCCAGCAACGCTCCGATAGGCTGATCAACGCTTTTCGCATTCTTCGTATGGCCGTCAAACAGGTCGTTGTGCTGATCCCAGCGATCTCCGTTGCCGCCAGGACATGTCAGCTGAATAAATCGCACACCGCGCTCGACCAACCGTCGTGCGACCAAACACTGACGGCCGAAAGTCTTCGTGTTGTTGAACTCGTCGAACATGCCGTAGGCTTCCTGAGTTTCCTTCGTCTCTTCTTTCAGGTCCATCAGATCAGGGACAGCCAGCTGCATGCGCGCCGCCAGTTCATAGTTGGTGATCGCGGATTCGATCTGATCGTCGCGCCCGTAACGTTCCAGAGTTCGCTGATCCAGTTTCCGAATCAGTTCCAGTTTTCGTTGTTGCAGAGCCATTGTGGCTTCTCGCCGCTTGATGTCAGCCACTGGGGGATCCGAGTTCGCGAACACAGATCCCTGGTAGCTCGCGGGCAGAAAACCGCTGCCAAAGTTGTCAAGTCCACCTGGCGGAATCAATCCACCGTTCAGAATTACGTAGTGTGGCAGGTCTCGACATTCCGTACCCAGTCCATATCCAAACCAGGCGCCCATGCCTGGACGTCCCTGCTGACCGTGTCCGGTATGTAAGAAGTAGTTGGCGTTCGTGTGTTCCGGAAAGTTCGACACCATCGAACGAATCACCGTCATGTCGTCAACGTGCTTTGCCATGTGGGGAAACAGATCACTGACGGGCGTCCCGCATTCGCCGTAGTTGTTGAACTTCCACGGGCTGGCCAGCGTATTGCCGATGTTGTTGAACTGCGTCGGCTCGGTCTTCATCGGAAAAGGCCTGCCGTTTTCCTGGTCCAGCCGCGGCTTCGGGTCGAAGGAATCGACGTGCGATACGCCACCATCCATATACAGGAATATGACGCTGCGCGTCTTCGCGTCAAAATGAGTTTTTCGTGGAGCCGTCGGATCATTCGGCGTTTCCGCCTGTGCCCTGGCTTCCTGCAACAGTCCTGCCAAAGCCAGCGTGCCAAAGCCGCTGCCGAGTTTGCTGAGCATATCGCGGCGCGTACCGTTGGAAGACTGAAATCGTCCGCAATGATGAGCAGGCATAACAACACCGAGGGGAGGAGAGGGAGGGAAGAAGAGATGAAAGATACCGCGGAATGCTCGGGCGGATTGTAGCAGCACCGCCGGCGACATTCGACCAAGCGTCTGGCCAGAATTCTCCCGCCGGGAGGCCCTTTCACTCTTCGTCAGCCGAACGGGTACCACATCTTGCCGTTCCGGCAAGTTGTGTCGGC
>CALFOL010000213.1 GCA_937919915.1 uncultured Planctomycetaceae bacterium | reverse complement strand
TCTGGAAGATGATCGAAAAATCTGTGTCCGATGACGGACTGACGCTGTTGATCATACCCGGCCGACGTTACATGCCGCATCAGTTCAATTCGCCGATTTTAGAACAACTGTTGCCAGTTTCAGATTACCGTCAGCAGCTGGCCGAACGCTATCGGCGCAGTTTTCCTGGTGCTCCGCCATCCGCGTTTCGTTTGCAGCCAACGCCGGCCGCAGCTGACCTGACGTTGTTCGATCTGAACGGTCCGGACATTGAGCAACGCGTAGAATTATCTGGATTGCCTGGGCATCCGTGGGCCTACACGGGAACGGCCAAGCCGGTGGCTTCTGTGTGGGCCAATCTATCGCTCGACGGCGAGGAGCTTGATGGCAACATGGCCGCGATTGCTCATCAGTATTATGGCTTCGGGCAGGTGGTCTGGATGGGAGTCGACAGTACCTGGCGTTGGCGACGGCGTGTTGGCGACCTGTGGCATCATCGTTTCTGGGGGCAGCTTGTGCGTTGGGCCGCGGGCAATAAATCCGCCGCGGGGAATGATCAGGTGCGGATGACTCTGTCCGGCGTCGTTGTGGACGAAACATCGCCTGTTGATGTTTCCGTCCGCTGGAATCCGAACCTGGCATCTCAGCTAAAAGATGCCACTGTTGAGGTCATCATCAAATCGGTTCCGTTGCCGATTCCTGAAGGAGATGCATCGCCCAAGACCCCGATGGCAGAGCAGCACATTCAGCTGCTTCCAGTGGAAGGGGCGTCGGAACGTTATGCCGCGAGGTTGCCCGAGCTAAAGCCTGGCAGTTATGAAATCCGGCTCAACACGGAAAACTCACGAGTAAAGCTGGATCAGGACATCATGTCAGAGCTGATGATTCGCCAGGAGCTGTCAACAGAGTTGGCATCGATCAGCTGCAATCGCGAATTCCTGCAACAGCTGGCAACGGTCAGTGGTGGCCAGCTGCTGGAACCGTGGGAGGTGTCAAACCTGTTGGAGATCCTGCGACCGGACGATGCGCAACAAAACGTGACTCAGGAAATTTCCTTGTGGGATCACTGGGGGCTGATGGTGTTGTTTTTTGTCCTCCTGACAACCGAGTGGGTGATCCGTAAGTTACATGGATTGCCGTAGCTGAATAAGAGGCTGCGGTTGTGATCGCCCGCCGGAACAAGCGATCTTTCAGCGCAGATCGTCCTCACTGCTGTTCAGTCGTGTTATCGCATCCTGCAGCTTTTTTGCTGCCGCGATTTCTTCAGCGGGGATCGGTTCGAGCGTCATTTCCCGGACTGTTCGTGTGATCACCCGTTCCCGCATCGGTGCCGCGATCTGTGGCTGTGGGACGGACGCCGGGAATTGGTTGCTGCCGTGGGCGTTGTATACATCGTCTCGTTCGAAGTCTGCCCTGATCGTCGGCGGATCGACATTCCTGGGCTCCGGTTGGAAAGGCTCACTGTCAACGGGAAGTGAATCGAAAGTCGTGTCCTGCGTCATGCCGAACCTCGCAAAGATCACCAGCGCGCCAAGGCCCGCTACACAAAGAAGACTCTTCGAAATCTGCATCAGCTTCATCCTTTCAATTCGTTAAACCCGGTCACATTCAGTTTTAGTCAAAGTAGTCGTCACTGGGACAGTGCCGACTACTTTGTCATTCCCCGTATCTCCAGCTCACTCAATAGTCCGCTCACTTCAGTGTGCCATTCGTCGACACATTTCTGGACCAACCAATCGCGATTGTGCTCTGGCTGTGAGCCTTCCAGTCCGTCCAGAAGTTCGATGATTTCTGCCAGGTCAGGTTCAAACGTATCCGGTGGCAGTGATGCCTCGATCGCTGGCCGCATTTGTTCGATAGGCACAAACGACACTGGCGCTGGGGGCTCGATCGTCCCGACAGACGCAGATTTCGCAGCTTCTGCTGTGATGATCGCCGTTGTATCAGGATTCAACTGCCAACGGGTCAGAAACACGCCTGCCAGCACGCACGCCGCAATACCGCACACCGCGATTGTCGACTTACGAATCACATCCCGCCAACGCAGCCAGGTTCTTCGCCAGCGAATTCGATGCGATCGTCCGCCGTTCTGGATCTGTACCAAAATCGATTCCAGCCGTTGTTCCGTCTCAGTCGCATCGCGGAATCGATCGGCCGCTTTCTTCGAAAGCAACCGATCGACCACGTCCGCCAGTTCCGCCGGAATGTCGCTGTTGATTTCGTCCACCGGTCGATGTTCATCGTTGCAAATGCGATTCAGGATCGCCAACGCATGTTCTGCTCGAAACGGCGGCCGTCCAGTACACATGAAATAGATCGAACTCCCCAGGCTAAACAAATCGGAACGTTGATCGACCGGCTGTCCGGTGGCTTGTTCGGGCGACATGTAGTGCGGCGTGCCTGCAACAACGCCCGTGCGCGTCAGCGTGGCATCGCCAACCGTGCGAGCCAGACCGAAGTCGGAAATCAAGACGCGATCCACGGATTCTTCCAGCAAAATATTCGCTGGCTTCACATCGCGATGAACAACGCCCTGAGCATGAGCCGCCGCGAGCCCCGCTGCTGCCTGGCGAGCAATCCGCAGCACTTCTCGGGCGTCCAGTGGTCCACGTTCGTCGACACGCGCCTGCAGCGATTGCTCGGGAACATACTGCATCACCAGAAATGGTGTTTCGCCTTCTGTCTGAACATCATGAATCGGGATAACGTGTTCATGGACGACGGCCGCTGCCGATTGAGCTTCCCGAGCGAAGCGGCGCCGTGCTGCTCCGTTGTGCGCCAGATGCGGCTTCAGTACTTTGATGGCGACAACGCGGTGCAGTTCAGTATCGAAGCCTTTCAGTACAATGCCCATGCCGCCGGAACCGATGATGCGTTCGACTTCGTAGCGACCGATGCGCCCCCAGCATTTCCGGATGACCGGGTGGCGACAGGAAGTCGAGCGAAACCGGTTCGCATTCCGCACCAATGTCATCCAGCAGGCCGGATTCCACAGAAATCACTACGGACGATGTTCCCGTCGATTCGTAGTCGTCTGATTCGGTACAACCCTGCAGCGTTTCACGAATATCTCGCAGCAACCCATCGTCGCCGGAAATTTCAAGCAAGCGTTGTTGGCATATTGAGCAGCCTTCAACGTGGCTCGATGCGGATTCGGATTCCACACTGTCTTCATCCGCGGTTAATAACACCTGAAGACGACTATCATGACATCGCATCATCGTCCTCCCATTTCTGAACTTCGTCTCGCATTCGCGCTAACACACGACTGCGAGCGATGTACAGCGCCCCGGTTGTGAGTTTCAGTTCAACGGCCACAACGTCCGCATCACGTTCTTCAACGGCCGTTCTCCAGAACGCCTGCCAGGTCGTCTCTTTGATTGTCTGCTTCACCCGTTCCGCCGCCCAGCGAAACAGCGCGCGGCGATGTTCCAATTGCAGCTGATGTTTAGGATCCGCACCCGCTGTCTGGTCAAGTTTCTCGAAGAAGCCCGTACCGCCGGTGGACTTGATTTGCTGTTTATGTTTCGCCAGCACATCCACCAGCTGGTTGCGAGCAATCCGAAACAGCCACGTCCGAAACCGGCCGCGTGCGCTATCCGGTTTCCAGCGCCCGACGGCTCTGGCAACGGACAACATCACGTCCTGCACCAATTTCCGCGCATCCGCATCCGCATCCTGCAGGGCCACCACGTCGTGCGAACCGATACACGAACGGCTCGTAGATAGAAGACAATCTTTCACGGAATTCCGCAAAAGTCGAATGAGTCTGGAATATTCTGAGATCAGGAGGATTGATGGTTCAAGTATTTTCGCTGGCAATGCGAACGTTCCGGCTCTACATTCGACGGCTTGGCCGCGGTGGATTTCGCTTCAGACTTCCGACAACGGAAATTCCCCGATGTTGTCCGACTTTTGGAAATTCGCTGGGAAAAATCATGCGTGAATCAGCCTCCCTGGCCGAAACTTCCGAGGTATGCAGGATGTCACCCGTTCTGCTCTTTTGCTGGCTACGGATCAGCGTAAAATCCCGCCAAACCCAGTTCTGCGAACTCAAATCCCAAAGCGATGGAGGCAGTCTTGAAGGAGCCCTTTCTCCATAACATTGGTCGGAACAATCTCCTTTCCGCTTTCATCACAAGCCTCCTGGCAGCTCCTGGCCTGTTGCTAAGTGGTGGCTCTGCGTGCGGCGTCGAATTGTCTGCACACAGCCAGTCCGCCCTGGCAACGATCGTCGGTGAAGACGTTCTGTCGCTGAACACCAGTCATACGCGAAGAAAATCTGCATCGCTGACGGTGGAGCAGCGATATCAAATGTTGTCTGACTGGGTTCTGCCTAACGGCTACCGTCAAACGTTTCGCTTTCGCGGAGCGTTCTCTCAGACACACCCTCCACACCAACACGATCTGCCAGGGTCGGGGGGGAGGAGAGATCGTTTCACCGGTTCTCGACCTGGTCGACGCGGCCAGGCAGAGCGGGCAATTGGCGGAACTGGCGAAACGCGTGGAAGCGATTTCTGTTTCAGACAATCTCGCCCAGCGTCAGCGAGCAGCCATTCTGTTTCTGATCGCAGAATCGCAGCAGGACCCTGCTGCAACTCAACGAACTCTCAATCACTTCGCGGCATTGTTTGAACCGTTTGACCTTGAGGAACCGGGGCGGTACTGGCCCGAATTCATCGTTGCGTCCGTGGCCGCCGGCGTGCCACAGCACGGACAGACCGTGCAGGACTTGATCGTGGAGTTTCACAAGCATCGCCTGCAATACCGGTCGCTTCCGTCCGAAACTCGCCTTTAAGCAGGCGCTTATATGTTTTCGCACATAATAACCTACGACTTATCCTTGC
>CALFOL010000212.1 GCA_937919915.1 uncultured Planctomycetaceae bacterium | reverse complement strand
AGCTTCGTCGACCGCCGGCGAAGATCAGGGGCGGCTGTTGGCAGAGTCGGGGCCAGCGGGGAAAACGAGTGACTTGTATTTGTACTCGCCGACCACCCAACGACTCAACGATGATCGCTGGCATCACATCGTGTGGACGCGCAGTGCCGAAGGCGCGAACCGCCTTTACATCGACGGCCTACCGGCAGCGAGTGGCGATGACGGCGGTGGACGAATTAGCAACGGCCGATCGATTCAGATTGGCGGTGATACGGTGCATGAAGGCGCGCGGTATTTCGCCGGGCAGATCGACGAAGTCGCCGTGTATGGCAGCCCGCTGTCGCCTGATCGCGTGAGAGCTCATTTTGCTGCCGCAGCGTTTCATGGCAAGCTGCCACCGGCTGCGAAGATGACGATTGATTTCGTGAACGACATTCAACCGATCTTTAAGCGGCGCTGTTTCAATTGTCATGGTCCCGGCCACGACGAGGGCGGCCTGAGCCTGACTCGAGGCACGGCGGCCCTGGAAGGTGGCGATGGAGGTGCGGTGATCGAACCGGGTTCAAGTGTGTCCAGCAGGCTGGTGCATTTGGTGGCTGGTGTGCACAAGGATCGTATAATGCCACCAGCAGACGACGGAAAACCGCTGACGCGTGAAGAAGTCGGCTTGATCCGAGCGTGGATCGATCAGGGAGCCGCGTGGCCTGCCACAGCAGACATCGCCGATCCGAAGACGGTGCGAGCACGACGGCATTGGGCGTTTCAACCGATCGAACGCCCGGCAGTGCCAGGGGCCATGCCTTCGCTGAATCCGATTGACGCGTTCGTCCGCAAACATTTGGACGACGCGGGTGTGCCGCCAGCGCCTTTGGCCGATCGAGCCACTGTGCTGCGTCGGGCGTCGTTTGATCTGATCGGTCTACCGCCAACTCCGGAAGAGATCGAAACGTTTCTGAACGCTCCCGATGGTGACGCGGCGTACGCGGCGATGGTCGAACGATTGCTTGAGTCGCCTCATTACGGTGAACGTTGGGGACGGCACTGGCTGGACGTCGTGCGTTACGCCGACAGTGCCGGTTTCGAACTCGATTCGTTCTTCAATCACGCCGCTCGTTATCGTGACTATGTCATCCGCTCGCTGAACGACGATAAGCCGTTCGACCGTTTTATTCTCGAACAGCTCGCGGCCGACGAATTGTGGCCCGACGACAAGAAACTGCGTTATGCCACGGGTCTGCTGACGATCGGGCCGTTTCGCTACGAGGGCGGAATCGCTCGCCCCGAAATCGCCCGTTACGAACGGCTGACGGACCTTGCCGACACGACCGGCACCGCGTTTCTCGGCCTGACCGTCGGTTGTGCGAGATGTCATTCCCACAAGTACGATCCGATTTCACAGAAGGACTATTTCGGCTTACATGCGATCCTTGCACCGGCAGAGCTGTGGGATGTGGAACGCAAAAGGCGACTCAACAATTCCGACGCCGACCTTAAGCCGCCGCAGGACTGGGTTGTCAAGAACACGAACGCACCGCCCGCGATACACGTTTTGCGGCGCGGCGAATTGAGTACTCCCGGGCCGGTGGCAGTGCCGGTCATCCTGCGAATGCTGGCGGGTGGTGGCGCATTGAATGAAGAGGCGACCGACGCGTTTCAGCAACGGCGGACAAAATTCGCGAGATGGATCGTTGCACGTGACAATCCCCTGACCGCCCGAGTACTGGCCAATCGTATCTGGCAGTGGCACTTTGGCCGACCGCTGGTGCCGACGCCGGACGACTTCGGGCTGCAGGGACAACCGCCGACTCATCCCGAACTGCTGGATTTTCTGGCCAGCGAACTGATTGAAGGCGGCTGGAAGCTAAAACCGCTTCACCGGCTGATCATGTCGTCCCACACATACCGCATGTCGAGTCGCCCGAGTGACGCAGGTTCCGCGAAGGATCCGGAAAATCGACTGCTGGGTTATTTCCCGCGTCGGCGGTTGGAAGCTGAGATCATCCGGGACAATCTACACGCTGTCTCCGGCACGCTAAACCGCGATCACTTCGGCCCGTCCGTCGTGCCTCCCATTGAAAAGCGTGCGCTCGAGTCACTGCTGAATACGAAATGGGAGGTGACCAAAGACGAGCGGCAATGGACTCGCCGCGGCATCTACATGGTGGTGCGGCGTTCGCTGCAGATGCCGTTTTTCGAAACGTTCAACGCCGCCCAGCCAACGACGAGCTGTGTGCGCCGTGATACGACCGTCGTTTCGCCGCAGGCTCTGACGTTGCTGAACGGCCGCGTGGCCGGGCAACAGTCTCGCGCGTTCGCCGGGCGTCTGTTGCGCGAGTGCGGTGCGGATCGCGCGAAGGTTGTGCAGCGCGCCTGGTTGCTCGCTTACGGGCGACGAGTCGAAGAAGCCGAGTTAGCTCGATCAATCGATTTTTTCGCGTCGCGCGAGAAGCAACTCACAACTGCAAAGGCGGAAGGTCTTGCCCAGCCTATCGGTCATCCTGACAACGTGCTTAGCAAAGAATTCCGTGCGGCGCTGGTTGAGTTTTGCCTGGCAATGATGAATACCAACGAATTCATTTACATCGACTGATAACACGCCTCGTAGCCGGAGTCGCCAGACTTCGGGCTTCCGCTGGCCACAGCCTGAACTCTGGCGAGTCCAGCTACAATAATGAAAACACCATGAGCACTCGACGACAAATGCTGGCACAGACGGGAATGGGAGCAGGCATGCTCGCCCTGGCCGACGTGCTGGCCCGCGATGCATCCGCCAACGACGCAGCGGCAACCGATTCACTCGCGCCCAAGCCGCAACATTTCCCGAACGAAAGCCAAAAATATCATCTGGCTGTTCATGCATGGTGGCCCCAGCCAGGTGGACACGTTTGATCCAAAACCGCAATTGGCCAGGTTCGACGGACAGCCGCCGCCCGCCGAATTCCATCAACTCGACCTGCAATTCACCGATGTCAGTAAGCAGAAGCTGATGGCCAGCCGCCAGAAGTTCGATCGCTATGGCGAGAGCGGTCTGGAGATGTGCCGGGGCTTTGAGCGGCTGAGTCTCTGCGCCGACGATCTGACCGTGATTCGCAGTATGCATCACGAAACGTTCAATCATACGCCAGGCATCTTTCTGATGAACACCGGCGAGGCACGCATGGGGCGTCCGTCACTGGGATCATGGCTGACTTATGGTCTGGGTTGTGAGACGCAGAACCTCCCAGCTTATGTGGTGATGAACGACGGACCGCTGAAACCCGGTCCGGGCGTGTGGGGCAACGGCTTCCTGCCGACCGTCCATCAGGGGACGAACATCAAATCGGGCCCGTCGCCGATCGGAAACATTACGTCGCAGCCGGAACTGGCCGGCATCGACCAGCGCAGGACACTGGATTTCGCCCAATGGCTGAATCGACGGCATCGCGATCAGCGGCCGGGCGACGGGAATCTGGAGGCACGCATCGCGTCGTACGAACTCGCCTTTCGCATGCAATCCGCTGCGCCAGAAGCGGTCGACATCCGCCGCGAAACGAAAACGACGCGCGATCTGTACGGCGGCGGATTCGGCGAACAATGCCTTGTCGCGCGGCGACTGGTCGAACGTGGCGTGAGGATGGTGCAGATCTACCACGGATGCGGCGGCGGCGGATGGGACACGCACGGCGATAACCACAACCGTCACGTGAGTCTGATTCAATCGATCGACCAAGGATGCGCCGCGCTGCTGACCGACCTGAAGGCGCGCGGGCTGCTGGACGAAACGCTCGTCATTTGGGGTGGTGAGTTCGGTCGCACGCCGACGACTGAAGGCACGAACGGACGTGACCACAGCCCGTACGGTTTTTCGATGTGGCTGGCCGGCGGCGGTGTGCGCGGCGGCCAAACCATCGGAACGACGGACGACTTCGGCTTCCAGGCCGTCGAAAACAAAGTTCACCTGCACGACCTGCATGCGACGATTCTGAAACTGATGGGTCTCGATCCGGAACATCTCGCCCACCGCGTCGCCGGTCTCGACCAACGCCTGATCGGCGTCGAATCGCGGCACGATATCTACGATCTGCTGACGTGAAGGTTGTTTGGAGCGTCCACACTTTGTCGCCGGAGTCAGCGGCGATTGGACCTGGCGCTGGAGTGCAGGCTTTAGCCGATGCGCCGGCCCCGGTTGCGCAGACGTCGGCTAAAGCCTATACTCCAGCGCCAGCCGGAGCATCTATTTGCAGTCAGTTTCCGTCTAACGGCTTCACCGTGAGGGTCATTGGCTTGGCTGTCATCTTTAGCCCTGGAATCGTGACACAGCCTGTCTTGTCGGCTTGAACCTTTCCGTGGGCGGATCCGAACGTCCAGCTTACGTCTGCTTCGGGCCCAATCTGTAGTTCCTGCAGACGACGGAGGCTAATATCGGCGGTGGCCTCTTTCGGAATCGTAAACGTGGTGCTAAGGTCCGACGGCGTGACGAGGAAGATTTTCATTTTGAGTGTTTCCGACGCTTCACTCACGTTCTGCCATCGAAAGTAGGCGTTGACCTGGCCGGATTTTTTGCTGTCCGTGTTATCCGGCCACGGCAGCTGATCATTTGTTGAAGCATTGGTGAATACCGGATAGGCCTCGTTCCTATTGATGTTCAACCAGTCGAACGAATTGATCAGGTCGTTCACCTTCAAAATGTTGGCGTGATTGTTGGCGTGTCCGAACGGCCCCCAATACATGAACAGAGGGTACTTTCGATCGTTCATCGCTTTGGCGAACGCGCCGTGACCTTTGGACCATCCGTCATTCTGAGCGGAATAGTCAATCACGATTGGCGGATCGGGAAGCGCCACGTCTGCAGGCATCTGTTGCGGTGGG
>CALFOL010000211.1 GCA_937919915.1 uncultured Planctomycetaceae bacterium | reverse complement strand
AACGAATTGCGATCTATGCGGCGGCAGGGATGCCGACGTATAGATCGAGTGTTGACTTGATCATTGAAACCCTGTGAAACCATTGGTAGGATTCACTCTGAGTTCGTAACGACTACCGTTTCGACTACCGGAGTGAGGTTCCCTATCAATGGCAATAAAACACGTCAAGAAACCGCAGAAGCCACGGAAGGATTTTCCGCTGGGAGCGGCGAATAATGGTCAATGGTGCAAAAAAGTCAGAGGCAAAATTCACTACTTCGGCATCTGGGCAAATCCTGACGCTGCTGAAGCCGAGTATCTTCGCGTCAAAGAATATCTGCAAGCGGGACGACGACCGCCATCACCGGAAGCTGCAGGGCTCCAGCTGAAAGATCTGTGCAACAAATTCTTGAATGCAAAACGTTCCAGGGTCGACAGTGGCGAATTGTCCGCCCGAACATTCCAGGGGTACCATGCTGCGGCTGCGGAGTTACTCTCACACTTCGGTGCGGAACGTCTGGTCGACGACTGCAGGCCTGAAGACTTCGAATCGTTTCGCGGCAAGGTGGCGACGACCAGGGGCGTTCACGGGATCTCCAAAATGGTGACTGTTGTCCGCACGATATTCGGATTCGGATTCAACGCCGGTTTGATCGAGAAGCCGATTATCTTCGGTCCGGCGTTCACCCGGGCAACGGCAAAAAGTGTGCGGATTCATCGAGCAAAAAAGCAGAACGAACACGGGCTGCGAATGCTGGAAGCGGCTGAGATCCGCTCGCTGCTGAAAGCGGCATCGCCACCGTTGAAAGCCATGATTTTCTTGGCGACCAATGGGGCGCTTGGAAACTCGGATATGGCGAATCTGCCGCAGTCTGCAATCAAGGGCGACTGGCTTCAGTATGCGCGTGTGAAGACTGGCGTTGACCGACGCATCCCATTGTGGCCGGAAACGCTGCAGTCGCTCTCTGAGGCCATCGAGAAGCGACCACGGGCCAAAGATAAGGCTGACGCTGGTCTGTGCTTCATCACCTCGCACGGGCAAAAGTGGGTCCGTATCGGGCCGAACGGAACCAGCGTACACGACTTGGTTTCCGGTGCGTTTGCGAAGCTGCTGAAGAAGCTGGATCTGAAGCGTGAGGGACTGGGATTCTACGCACTGCGGCATACGTTCGAGACCGTGGCAGGCGGCTGTGGTGACCAGGTGGCGGTCTCTGCGATCATGGGCCACACTCAGAACGATATGGCGAGTTTGTACCGCGAAAGAATCGACGACGAACGTCTGCAAAAAGCTGTGAATCACGTTCATGTGTGGTTGTTCGGTAAGTAGAATTTGAGTCACGGCACGTCTACGCTTAGCGGCGGAAAAGCAGAACCTGTAATGCCTGGCGTGTTGTTTTTTGTCTGCAGGAAATCGACTGAACAGGAGTCGAGATTGTGGTAAACGAACTTACAGCACAGCAAACGGAAGTTGTTTCTGAGGCTTTGTCGCGACTTGAAAAGCTGATTCACTTTGCCGATGCGGAAATGAAGGCAGCAACGCTCGAATATATCAACTGTCAGTTGCTGCACTCGGAGCCAGACGGCAAGGGCACGTTTCTGAGTCGATCAGTCAACAGCCTCAAAGGTTCCATCGCTGCGAAGATCTTGAGGGATGCGATCCGTCCCGTGTTGCAACTGCGGGAGTCTGTTCCCGGCGATCGCGAAAAGTCACTTAAGACGTTACGGGCAGTTGTCGCCAGTTTGCAGACGATTGACCAACCAAAAACAGACCATCTGGGGGCGAAAAAAAAGGCTGCGAAGCCTCAAAGGTTACGGGGCGAAGCGAAACAAAAGCGAGATAAAGGTATACGGGAATTCGCAAGACAGAATGACCACACTCAAGCTGAACTCGCTGTTATCTTCGGTCTGTCAGAATCGACAATCAATGAGATATTGAACCCAAAGAAGTAGCCGCAAGATACATAACCGAACCGCGTAACCGAAGTTCTGAATTTCTTCAGATTTTGGATACGCGGTTTTTTGCTGCGCTGGCTTCGCGTTAACCGAAGAACAACCGAACTTCGGCTATTTAACCGAAGTCGCCCTTACAAATTTGAGCGTCAGGCAACTCAAGTTTGAAGGGAACGGAAATGCAAAATTCAAAGCTGATTGGCGAAACGGCAGAGATGCTGAAACGCCCAGAGCATCAGGTGAGGCGAGCGTTCGACGACGTTTGGCCGAATACGAATCGCCTTGGACGCTTGCGAGTCGTTCCAGAGGATGGCATCTGCGAACTCGCTGCGGCCATCGAGCGACGATTCGGCAACCGCCAGGCGGTGGGACGATGAGCGAGCCACCAGACCTCACGATATCCGACGTGGCCAGCGAGCTGCGTATCCGCCGTGAGCATGTTATCGCACTGCTCAAATCGGGAGCACTGGAAGG
Organism: uncultured Planctomycetaceae bacterium; assembly: GCA_937919915.1. GTDB lineage: Bacteria > Planctomycetota > Planctomycetia > Planctomycetales > Planctomycetaceae > Fuerstiella. The sequence continues at coordinate 2,921 of CALFOL010000211.1, read as the reverse complement.
CTACGACGCAACGCCACCAGGAGCACGCCAAAAGTCGTACAGGATTACACGCCAGGCATTGGACCAGTTCAAACGCGAACGGTCTGCGGTCCAGGTAACCGCTCGGAAAAAACGAACGCGACGTAAGTCGGCAGACTTCGTTGAGTATTTCTAAACCACCCAAACAAAAAAACCGCCACCAGCGGCGAGGCTGGCGGCGGCTTCAGATTTCACAGTCAGTCAACGCAGCAAACAGCGACTGACATCACACACAGCACACTGGAATTCTACTGATGGAATCGACAACAATCAACGGCCGATTGAAGGCCGAAGACGTGAAACGGCAGGCGGCCGGACGATGGCCCGACATTTTGCAAACGGTCTGCGGACTGTCGCCAAGCCAATTGAATCCACGGGTTCATGGCCCATGCCCAATGTGCGGCGGGAAAGACCGATTCCGGGCGATGGATGACGTAGCTGAGACCGGCGGGCTGTTGTGCAATGGATGCCACAACGGCGACACAACGCCACGATGCGGCGACGGACTTTCGGCAGTTCAATGGCTGCGGAATGTTTCGTTCCCCGAATCCCTGGCGATCGTGGCGGACGCATTGGGCATGGCACCAACAAGCGGACCGGTGGAACCCGTCGACATCATTGCGGCCGTCTGCCGTGCTAAGCGGATGCCGCTGGAAGCGTTCAAGCAATTCGTCCCAACCGCTGAAAAACGCGGACGCAACCGGGCGGACTGTGCACGTGTGCCGGTCTGGAATGAAAACGGCGAAACTCATTCATATTTTGATCTAACGCTGACCGGCAAAGGATATCTGGCGCGGGGCAAAGGTATGTCCGGAATGTTCTTTCCAGGCCGGCTGCCGCAACCCGGCGAGACGTGGCATATCGTCGAAGGCGTGAAAGATGCCGCTGCCCTGATTGGCCTGGGGTTCGATGCGGCTGGTCTGCCATCGTCATTCATGGCCGACAAATATGCGGAGCTGTTTCGTGGCGTGAACGTCGTGCTGGTTCCCGACCTGGACGAACCCGGGCAACTAGGATCACAGAAAACCGGCGGCAACCTTTCCGGCATTGCGGCATCGGTCCGGGTTGCCAGACTACCCGGCGAACTGCTGGCCACAAACGGCGATGATGTTCGCGACGTATTGAAGCGACCGAACGGCGAACAACTGGTTCGCGATGCCATCCAAGCGGCTGAACTATGGCAACCCCGGGAAGGCGAACCAGACACTGAAGACGGACGGCCGGAAGTGGTGTTAACGCTCAACTACGGCTGGGGAGTTGACCAAGTCACCGGACATCTGGGCAACCTTGGCTGGGAATCGCCTTGGATACCTTCAGCAAAACGCGAACGGCTGCGGTTGTTCCATCGGGGCGGGGTGCTGGTTCACGTGGTAGTTGAACAGTCTGAAAAACCGGTGCCAGGTGGCGTTGTGGTTCCACAGGGCGCGGCGAGAATCAGGCCGCTGCCAGTTGGTCAAATGCCGCTGCGAATCGCCGACGCTTGCCGACTGCTGATCGAAGTCGAAACTGACGAAGGCATCGTCCAGAAATCTGTTCCGCCGTCGAAGTGGTTGATTGAAGGCGTGTCAACCCGGGGCGACTACAGCGGCGACGTCCGGCGACTTGATGCGATCATCACAGCACCAACACTTCGACCGGATGGAACGATTTTGCAGGCAGCGGGCTATGACGCACAAACCGGATTGCTCTACATCCCGGGTGATAGTTTCCCGCGTGTTCCTCAGAATCCGACGATTGACGATGCAAGGCAAGCGGCGGAAATGCTGCTGAATGTTGTTGCGGATTTTGAGTTTGAATCCGAGTCTGACCGGGCGGCATGGGTGGCACTGGTTCTGACTTACATCGGGCGGCCAGCAATCGACGGTTGCACACCGTTTTTCGCAGTAACCGCAACAACGCCTGGTGCTGGCAAGTCATTGGCGGTGGATGCTGGAAGCGAAATCGCCTACGGTCGACCAGCGGCACGAAAGCCGTTTTCTGGCAAGGATGAAGAAACTCAGAAGGCCATTACCGCCACTGCGTTGGAAGCACTTCCGGCAGTCCTGATGGACAATCTTGACCGACCACTGGGCGGGGCTCCTTTGGATGCCGCACTGACCGCACTGACGTGGTCTGACCGCGTTCTGGGTTTCAGCAAGACAACGGGCGATTTGCCACTGAAAACGGTCTGGTCGGGGACTGGAAACAATGTGCGATACAAAGGCGACTTTGCACGCCGAGTGTTGCCCATTCGACTGGCCACCAGTTGTGAACGTCCTGAAGAGCGGACGGGCTTTGAGCATCCCAATTTGCTGGCGTGGGTTCGCGACAATCGGCCGAAACTTGCCGTAGCGGCTCTAACAATACTGCGGGCCTATGTTGTGGCCGGACGTCCTGAACAACCGGGCGGCAAGTGGGGGTCGTTCGATGAATGGTCCGATCTGGTTCGCGGCTCGATTGTCTGGTGCGGACTGGCCGATCCGTTGGTAACACGTGAGACCGCAAAGGATGACGACGCTTCCGGGGCGATTATTCGCGGGCTGATTGGCGGGCTGCTGGAAATGGACGAACACGGCGACGGTTTAACTGCACGCCAAATCGTGAAGGCTCTGGAAGATGACACGAAAGCAGCCAGCGACGGCACGAAAATTGAACACTTCCCTGCGATGCGTGAAGCCGTTGCGGAATGTGGAACGAACAAAGGGCGGCTCGATGCAAAGACACTGAGCTATTCACTTCGCAAGTATCGTGGACGCATTTCGAACGGCTGGAAAATCATCGGCGAACAGAACCGAACTGGTGTTATTTGCTGGAAAGCAAAATCAGCAACTGCAGGGGATGCAGGGGATGCAGGGGATAGTTTTAGCGTACCTACACATGGAAAGTTGTGTGTGACACACAACACACACAACACACACATGGAT
>CALFOL010000210.1 GCA_937919915.1 uncultured Planctomycetaceae bacterium | reverse complement strand
CACGGGGTGGTCATTCATTATGTGCGATTATTTGTGAGCGGGTGCTTACGGTGATGGTTTCAATCCGGGGCCAGGCATCGCTAAGACAACTTTCGTGTACGCAAGCGTAAATCCCAGTCGTCGGGCGTTACGCTCAGTCGTTGTGTCTGGAGTCGAGTGGATCACGGCCAGTGAGCAACCTCGTTCGGTGGCGCGTTCCAGACGACGAATCATGAGTGCCGTCTGGATTCCCTTGCGGCGATGGTCGCTGCCAATGCTGGTCGAGAACAAACACGCGATCTTGTCGCTCGATTCCATCGCACCACCGCCAACATTGAGGTCGCCGGCCCGCGCGAGGAATGCATCGCATCTCGAGTGTCTCACCACCTTCACGGTCGCCTCAGCATCGACTTCGCTGAGTGGTTCTCCTTCGGCTCGGAATCCCAGCGTCGACGCGTCCGCAAATGTCCGAATTTGCGTGGAATCTGTTGCGTCGATATGTTGCCGTTCAAGGTTGTCAGGCCAGCCATAAGGGTGGCGAATTCGCAGGTTTTCGTTCGGCGGTAACTCACGCGCCAGAACGTTCTCGAATTCTCGCAGCTGAAATCCTCGCTGCGACAGGCCAGCGATCAAAGTTTCGTCGACGAACGGGCACACTTCAATCCGGGGTTCCACGTTTCGACGGGTGTAGAATTCGACCAGTCGGTCAAGGTCTCGGGCAGTGACGGCCCCCTGTAACCCAAGGCCGCAGGCCTGATTTGCCCAGCTGCCTTCGCCCGCGTATGACATCCAGCCCCCTGCGATTTCTTGACTCTCACGAGCGATCTCAGCAGTCCCGCGAGCCTGCCGTTGTTCCTCAAGGGCAGCGATTTCAGGTGGCGAATACAATCCGTTTATCCGTTTTTGAAGTGCGATTTTCACAAATTCGCCGGAAGAAACAACCAAGCCGGGTAGCGATGACGTTTTCGTGATTCGCCGACTGTGACTTATCTTGCGGTTGGTTTGTTAACAGCTCTCGTGACGCTATGCTGTCGTACTTCCGTTAGTGCTGTCTTCGGCCAGTCAAATTCAGGCGATCATTGCGAACACAAGAAACACAGGAGCGATCATGTCAAAGAAAACCAACCGATCTTCTCGGCGGCAGTTTCTGGGAGCGGTTTCCGCCGGAAGCGCCGCAGCACTGGCGCCCATGTTTATTCCCGCGTCAGCGCTCGGTCGAGACGGACATGTTGCTCCCAGTGAACGAGTGATCGTGGGCGGCATTGGGATCGGACGCCGCGGCGGTTATGACCTCAGTTGCTTTCTACCGCAGAAGGATGTGCAGTTTGTCGCTGTCGCGGATATCAAAGAAAAGCGTCGCGGCGAAGTGAAGAACATCATCGACAAGCATTACGGCAATGAGAAATGCGAAACCTATCGCGACTTCCGCGAAGTCCTGGATCGCAGCGACATCGATGCGGTCCTGATAGCCACCGGGCCAAACTGGCATGCGACCGCAGCAATGACCGCGGCCAAAGCCGGCAAGGACATGTACTGCGAAAAACCGGTCACCAAGAACATCAGTCAGAGCCTGATTCTGGCCGATACGATGCGACGCGCTGGGCGAGTCTTCCAGGCGGGGACTCAGCGACGCAACTTGCCGCACTTTGCATTCGCCTGCGAGTTAGCTCGCACCGGGAAGCTCGGAAAACTTCAGAAAGTGTACGCTCACCCGGCAGGCATGCAGGCGCTCATGAGCGGCTGGCTGATCCCGGAAACGGAACCGGATAAGGACGTCGTCGACTGGGACATGTACCTTGGACCAGCCGCGTGGCGTCCGTTCAATAAGAAGCTGCTTGACGGTTTCAACTTCGAAAAAGGCGGCGGCTTCGTCGGTGCATTCAACGGCGGCGGCGTGTTGGAATGGGGCTCGCACTGCGTGGATCTCTGTCAATGGGCGGTTGACGATTGTCTGCCTCCCGTGGAATACAACGCACCGAAAGACGGCGAGCTGATGGCCCGCTACGAAAACGGGACGCAGCTGATCTTCCGCGAAAAGGGCTGGATTCCACTGGGATCCTGCCCCGTGCGATTCGAAGGTGAAACCGGGTGGGTCGAAGCCGGCGACAGCGGCAAGATGGTCCTGAGTTCACCGGAACTGCTGGCTGGCAGAGACGTCGAAGAAATCGGCGGCTATCCGGCAACGTTCCACGTGCGAGACTTCCTGGATTGCGTGAAGACTCGCAGCCAGCCGAAAGGAAACGCTCAGGCAGCGTGCAATGCGCACATCGCCTGCCACGCTGCCAACATCGCGCTGTTTTTGGGCCGCCAGGTGAATTTTGACAACGCGACGAATTCATTTATCAACGATGAAGAAGCCAATCGAATGAGGTCCGAAGCACTTCGAGAACCGTGGAGATTGTAAAGCGGCACGTGGCACAGGCAATTCGCCTGTGCCACTCAGGCGCAGCCTGAGTCACCGCGGATTCACAACGTTCTTCCACGATCAACTCTTATTCACGGACTCCAAATCATGCTTACGAAAATCGCTCGTTCCATCATTCTTCTGGCCATCACGATCTCAGTGACTGCCAACTCAGCCCTCGCGTTCCAGGCAGCTGAAAAAGAAACTGAGTTACTCGCTGTTCTTCGCTCCGAAGCTCCCGGGGCAGAAAAAGCGATCGCCTGCAAGAGCCTCGCGATCTACGGATCAGACACGGCTGTTCCCGACCTGGCAAAACTGCTGACAAACCCTCAACTTGCGTCCTGGGCCCGAATTGCACTGGAAGCAATTCCTGGCGATGCGTCTGGCGAAGCGTTGCGGAATGCCGTCGATTCTCTCGAAGGGCGACTTCTGGTTGGCGTGATCAATTCCATAAGTGCTCGCCGAGACGCCGGGGCTGTTGATTTGCTGATCGCGAAACTGTCCGATGCGGATGCCGAAGTCGCATCGGCAGCAGCCGTCGCACTCGGAAATATCGGCAATGCCGACGCTTCGAAATCACTTCGCGACGCACTGGCCGGCGCACCGGTCAATGTGCGGTCGGCCATCGCCGAAGGCTGTGTGCTGTGTGCTGAGAGATTACACGACACCGGTGATTTTGCTGCCGCCGCTGAAATCTTTGACGAGATCCGCAAAGCAGACGTCCCGCAGCAACGAATCATCGAAGCCACACGCGGCGCGATTCTGGCTCGCAAGCAGGACGGCATTCCACTGTTGATGGAAGCCTTTCGCTCAGACGACAAGAAGATGTTTCAGTTGGCTCTGGGTACAGCGCGCGAGTTTCCAGGTGGCGAAGTTGACAAGGCATTGGCTAAAGAACTGGCCGACGCGACGCCAGAACGTGCTGCGTTGATCATTCAGGCGATGGCGGATCGTCCGGCAACGGTTTCTCTGCCCGTGGTGTTGAAGGCTGCTGAAGCGGGCGACAAACAGGTCCGGCTGTCAGCGATTGATGCTTTGCAGCGAGTCGGAGATGATTCCTGCCTGACCACACTGTTGCAGATCGCAACCGATACTGACGTGGAACTCGCAGAGGCCGCTCAACAGACGGTCGCCGTTCTTCCAGGAGAAAAAGTTAACGACGAAATTGCGACGCTGCTAACGAGTGCCACTGGCGAGCAGTATCGGGTACTGCTGCAATTCATCGGTGAGCGTCGGATCGCTGCCGTCGATGACGTGAAAAAGGCTCTGGATCATTCAGACCAGAGTGTTCGTACCGCGGCGTTGGTCGCACTGGGAGAAACGGTTTCGTTGAAGCAAATGTCGATCCTGGTGTCTCAGGTCGTTCGTCCATCTCACGCTGAAGACCTGGAGGTTGCTCAAAAAGCGTTGAAAACGGCCAGTGTACGTATGCCGGATCGCGAAGCATGTGCCGCGGAGTTAGCAGCAGCCCTGAACACGTCGCCTGATGCGGCAAAGGGTACGCTTCTGGAAATCATCGCTGACGTGGGCGGTGCCACAGCACTGCAGACGCTCGGCTCAGCAGCCAAAAGCTCTGACGCGCAACTGCAGGATGTCGGCAGTCGTTTGCTCGGCACCTGGAACAGCATCGCTGCGGCTCCGGTTCTGCTGGATTTGGCGAAGACTGGACCTGAAGAAAAGTACCGCGTGCGAGCGCTTCGAGGTTACCTCGGCCTGGCACGTAAGTTCGCGATGCCTGACGCAGAGCGAACGGAAATGTGTCGGAATGCTCTCACCGCGACTCGTCGAATTTCTGAGCACAAGTTGGCACTGGACGTCCTGAAGCTTCATCCCAGCGCCACGGGGCTGGAGCTGGTCATCAAAGTGATGAAGACTCCAGAACTGAAACCCGACGCCACAGCCGCAGCGATGGTGATTGCGCAAAAAGTGGGTGGCAAAGGAGTAGACGTCAGCGCGATGCTGTCGGCTGCTGGCCTGGACAAGGTGAAGCTGGAAATCATCAAAGCAGAATACGGAGCCGGAGCACAACAGAAAGACGTCACCGATGTTCTTCGTAAACAGGTCAGCGATTTGCCTTTGATTACGCTACCGGCAGAAGGCTACAACGCCAGCTTCGGAGGTGATCCGGCATCTGGAGTCGTCAAGCAACTGAAAGTCCAGTACCGCATCAACGGAAAATCCGGCGAAGCGTCCTTTGCAGAGAACGCTCTGATTCTTCTTCCGGTGCCAAAGTCGTAAACAACATGCAGCTTTGTTCACGTTGAGGACGGGATGTCGCAATATCGCAGTCCCGTTACCCAGATAAAGTTCTGCAGAAATTGGCCAATTGTTCGATTCTTGCGGCGAACAACTGTTGCCGCGGCGCAAGGCCACTAATATTACCCTGACTTGTATTACCCTGACTTGTGGCCGCGGGGCCCGCGTTTCGGTCGAAGACAGCCTGCTCCCGCGAGCGAGTACCGCTGACAACAATAAGTCAACTGCTCTAACGCGCTGTGAATGGAATATCTCGGGTCCCAGGTAGATTGGAAACCCCCAACTTGCGGACGTTCGCCCTTGATAACAATCCCCCAACTCCGCTCCCCCAGGAAAAAAACATGAAGCCGATCGCACTCCTCCCCTGCCTGTTTCTCGCAGCCATAATCGGCTGTTCAGAGGAAAAAGAAGCCGGCAGCACGCAAGCACCCGCTGTCTCTGCGGCTCCTGCGGAAGACTCGGCAGAAGCCACCGTGAATCACATCATGGAAGGCGTCAAAAACGGCCAGCCAGTCGTTGCGTGGCGCGCTCTTCCGGATAGCTATCAGTCTGACGTCAACGAACTGGTGCAGACATTCGGCAAGAACATGGACGCGCAAACCTGGGAACAGGTGACTGGTCTGTTGAATTCCGTTCATAGTGTCCTGGACACAAAGCAGGAATTCATCTTCAACCATCCCGCGATCGCTGAAAGTAAAGATCCGGAGACGAGGAAAAAAAGCATCACGCATGTCACAGGTTTACTGAAGACGATTTTGGATGGCCTCGGAACCCTGGAAGCCCTGCAGACGTTCGATGGTGGCAAGTTCATGGAAACAACCGGTGTTAAAGTTGCTGAGCAGGTGATCGCTCTGAAAGCCATGATGCCGGAGGAAGGTGCTCCTGTTCAGTTGATGGCATTTGGCGATGTGAAAGTGGAAACAATCGAGTCCACAGATTCTTCAGCGAAGTTGAAATTCGTAAAGGCCGATGGCCAAACGGAAGAAACGGATTTCGTGAAGTTCGAAGGCAAGTGGTTACCCAAAGACATGGTGGACGATTGGGCCCACAACATGGCTGAAGCTCGCGAAGGACTTGCCGCGTTGCCGCAACAGGCAGACCAAATGCGAATGCAGGCGATGGGATTAGGTGGCATGATCGCAGGAATGCTGTCCCCGTTGCAAAGTGCAGAAACGCAGGAACAGTTCAATACCAGCGTAGAAGGCCTGGTTGCCGGAGCCGGAATGTTCGTGCCGATGCTGGGCGGTGGGGGAGGAACTTTTGCCGCTCCAGCGCCACCGTCCGACAGCCTGAACGACTCATTCGGAACCGAGCCGGCAAACAAAGAGGAGCGGCTGGAACCGGCAGGGAAGTAAGGAACAAGTTCGAACTGATACGGACGCTGGTCGCGGAAGTCCTGGCGACGTCGCCAGGACTTTCGGCTTGCCGTGGTGGGCAGTGCCTGAAACTCTCGCCAACAATCAGACTGAGAATTGGCAATGCACACAAAACGACGAATGCCGATCTGAGAGTTGCAGCGGGTACTGTTTGTGATTCAATCCGTGTCATCAGTGATCTCCGTGGTGTAAAATG
>CALFOL010000209.1 GCA_937919915.1 uncultured Planctomycetaceae bacterium | reverse complement strand
CGGAGTACTGGGATGATCCTGCTATTGTTGGAATTGCATTGCGAAGAGATCCGCCTCCTGCATCACGAATCTCAAACGAACCGGCTTGCCGGCGAGCGATGAAACATCGCTCCCTTTCGTCCAACTGACCGGTTGCTCGATTGCGTCGCCGACGAGGTTGAACTCGTCGGTTTGCAGCACAAAGCGGTCGCCACTGCCGATGTCAACACGGTCATTTCGATCACTTTGCGTTCCACGCCAGTTTAACAACCCAAATGCTGTTGGTGTCCTGAGAATCGTCAGGGATGGCATTCCAGCCGTGGGGAATATGGTCATAGATCACGATCACGGACTGCTCGTCGAGTGCCGCGACCTCGGTATACGAGGTCGTCTGGTCGGCGCGTGTGATGGCGTCTTGCGGATGGCTCTCGTTGTGATGGCTTTGCAGATCCACCTGTAGCCAGTCCTTGCCGTCGCCGGCGCGGTTGATCCAGGCGAAGATTCCCGGTCGGCCGCCGGTCAGCACGATCGAGCCGTCTCTCATCATCGCCAGACTCGGCTGCACGGAATGAGCATCTTGCATGGCCACTGGTGCCGACCACGTTCCGCCATCGTCATCACTGAAAGTCTGGCCGTAGGGAACGTTTGAGGCCAGCCGAAAGACGTTCATCAAGCGCCCGTCTTTAAGGCGGATCGTCTGTGATTCGCACGGTCCTTCGCTGCCAGCGAGCGGGCAATCGAAACCTGCGATCAGCGACCGGAATTTACAGGCGAGGCCGTCGGTGGATTCCACCATCACAAGGCTGTAACGATGCTCGTCCTTGAAGTAGCCGTACATCGTGGCCAGATACTCGCCCGACTTGCCCATGATTCCGTGGCCGTTGAAACCGAACCCCGATAGTCCCAACTTCTCATTGAAACTGCGATCGGGCCTGGGCCATCCGGAGACGGTGATGCTTTTGTCAGTGAAGGTAACTTTGCGTTCCCCCTTTTTTCCCGAGACGATCTGATGCCAGCCGCGCATCGCCTCGCCGTCAGGATAATGATTGAACGGGAGCAACATCTCGTCGCCATTCTTCAGCCGCAGCATGGTCTCCGCATAGAGATCGCCTTTGGGCATGATGGAAGAAGGTTCGCTCCAGGTCAGACCGTCATCCGCAGACCAACTGACGGAAGATGTCCGATCGGCGACGATAGCGTCCAGATTCGTTGAGAAGTTAGCGCACAACTCGCCACCCGAGAGCCGCGTCATCGTGGGGAACCACAAATAATCGTCGCTGCGGGCCACTAGCCGCGGTTTCGAGAGCGAGATTTCGAGACCTTCGAGGGATAAGGTTTTTGTCATCTCCCAGGCGGGCTCTTTGCTCAATTGCCATTGGATGAGCCCGACATCTCTCGGCGACGACATGCCCTGTGCGTTCGGCTGTGAACGATAGCCGGTCCCGAAGGCCGTCAGCAGATTGCCGTCCGGCAACAGGACGGTGGAGGTCGCCTGGCTGCTCGCCCACCAGGCTTGCGGGCCCGGCGCGTTCTGATTGGAGCCTTTGCGATTGCCGACCCAGGTATGTAACAGATAGCGGTGATCGAGATCCCAGGTCTGTCCGTGATCGCGACTGACGACGGCCTCGATCCCGAATTGGGGGAATCCGTCCTCTGTGTCGATGTATCCTTTGCGGACCACATAGGTCATCACGATTTCGCCGGTCGGCATGACGACCAGCGAAGGATGGTGCCGGCCCCAGTCAAAGAGCTTTTGCACTTCGGACCAGGTACGGCCTTCGTCGGCGGAGATCGAAACGCCAAGCCCTTCAAAATGATCGAGCGTCTCACCCTGCTTGCTCGGAGGAATATAGGTTCGACAGGCCGCCACGATGTGACCATTGGCCGCACGTGCCAGCGCCACTTCGCTGACTTTGGCCCATTGCGGCACGCGCGTGGCATCATTCCATGATTTCCCCAGATCCAGACTGGGGCGAAGGAAAGCTTCCTGACCGCCGTCTGTGGAACCTCGGTAGCCCGTTTCCATGAGCTGGATGACTTTACCGGTTGCTGCATCGCGATCCACGAGGTAGGGATCCCATTGATTCCATCCGCCGCCGTGAGAATTCGGAGGGATCGGTTTGGAAGTCCATGTTTGACCATAGTCGATGCTGCGACAGCGCAGCTTTCCTTCAATGCCACACAACACGTGTCCGTCGCCCAGGTAGGTCAGCGACACTCCCAGCAGATGCCGCGCGTGGGCCGGTTCGTCGGGCAGAACGGGCTGAGGCTGACTCCAACTTGCGCCGCTCAGAAAGTGTTTCAAGGCGCGCGGCAGAAATGAATTTACCGGTACGACGGACTTCCAGTCCGTCGCATGGTGCTACTCGACGGACTGGAAGTCCGTCGTACAAATTGCGGATGGTAAATTCTATCCTGCCGCTCGCCCAAGAGCAGGTTCTTTGTGACTCAATCGAAAGTCGCCAGGACTTTCGAAATCACGAGTGACCGAAACTCTTTATTTCTTCTCCAATGAAATCGCGTCCAGTTCCCCACACAGATCGAGGGCTTTCATTGCTTCCACGGTGGCGATATACGTGATGTAGTGGTAGTTGCCGCGGTAAAGCGAGTGCATCCACCAGCGTCCGCTCTCGCGCTGTTCTCGCTTCAACCACGTCAGGCCCTGTTGGATGCGAGGGTCGGACACGGGGACGTTGTTCTGTCGCATTAATACGATGGCCAGCGCAGTCATGTACGCATCGCTCTCCGGCTTGTCGGCATCGGGGAGGTTCTTGAGGAGGTTGAGCACGGTGGCACTCATTTCGAAATGCCAGTCATTGACCGGCGACATGTCGCGCGTGCTCCAACCGCCATCGGCGTGCTGTTTCGAGGTCAGCAGAGTCAACGCGGCGTCGCGATCGGATTGCGGGACCAGGTCCGGCATGTAATGGGCCAGTTGCAGTTTCAGGACGCGGTCGAAATCATTCTTCGGCGGCGCGGTGCGGAGCCACTGTTTCAGTTTCTCTACGCGAGCGAGCAGCGCTTCGTCCTTTAGCCCCGCGAGCCACTCCGGTGCAGCGGTGATGGCGCGAGCGGCTTGCAGCGAGAGTTCGAAGTCCGTGGTGATATGCGGAATTTCGACTTCGCCGTGGCTGACGAAAGCCCCATCTTCGGATTGGTGTTCGAACATGTCGCGCAGTGAGCGTTCCGTGGCCTCGGAGAGTTTGCCGTTGATGTGCCGATCCCACTCGGCCAACCCGACACTGCACCATACGCTGGAGAACGCGCCGGGATAGTGCTTGTGTCCCTTGTTATCGGCCTCCTTGACCTCCTTGACTTCCTTTGGCACGGCGTTGACGAAGTTCGTGTGCACCTCTTCGTTCGGCTGACCGAACTGCCGCGACCACGCGGTGTATTCAGTCATGTAGGGTCCTGTGGTATGGCAATTCACGCAGGATCGCTCGCGCACCCAGCTCAACGCGCCCACTTCCAGGTACTTCGCCGCCGCCTTTAGCGATTCCGAGCCAAACGCTTTCACTCGCGGCTCGTCCGCCGACGGGATACTCACGCGGATATCGCCCAACTGATACTGAAACTCCGGCTTCTGTGGCTTCTTAGAATCCTGCGCGCGAGCCTCGACGCCGAGGGAGAATATCGTCAGAACCGCAATACCGAGACGGAAGTCAAAGCAACGCGAAAGTTCGAAGCGGTTGAGGCAGGTTGTGTTCATGTTTTCTCCGGGAGGAAGCGGTGGCGGGTTAGAAGTTATTGAGTCAACTGCGTTTTTCATTAGATCGTGTGCGATAAGACCGAGTCTGATGCCGCGGCTGCTTGAGATTTTCGATCTTCGCAATCGCGTCGTCATCCAGAAACAGTTGCCGTTGTCCGGCGGGAATACTGCGGGCGTCTTCGGCAGCCGCGACCGACAACGATCCCAGGCATAGTGCGAGCAACACCGCGCAGATCACGCATTTGTGATTGTGAGGCAACATCATGGATATTATTCGCCTTTCGCTTCAATGGTCAGTTTACTTAGGGTCGCACACGCTTTGTCACCGTTCTCGACGCCCGAACTGCTGTGCAGCGTCATATGCACGTCGAAGTCATGGAGCGATCCCAGTTCGCCGGCCGGAACCTCCAGCTTCAGAGAGCCGTTGTGCACTCCTTGCGTTTGGACTTCCCACTTCGGTTTCTCACCGCGCGGTCCGACGCTCAGTGTCATCGATCCCCCCAGACTTGGGCCGTTCGCCGAGCAATCAGCCGTGACGACGAGCTGCTTCAATGGTTGCGGCGACGAGAGTCGTTGAACCAGATGAGTCGACGTGGCGAAACCACCCGTCATTCCCACCCAAAAGCCACGGTCACGATAGCCGCCGTGAGTCGGGTGGCCCACATCGAGTCGCCCGAGATGTGACCAGCGTTTGGTGGTGAAGTCGTCCTCGTAGGTCAGGTTGCCGTACAAGTCCGACGACAACTTCGCCACCGCGCCAGCCTGCGGCGGTTGATGCTCGCAGCGCACGCGCAGTCGATCGAGACGGTTTCCCGCCAGACCGGTCTGCTGAGCCGCATTCTCCATCGAGACGCGGACGAAGAAGACATGCCTGCCTTTCAGCGATCCCTCATCACCCAGCCGGAGCGAATCAATCTTGTCCGCGCTGTGTTGCGTGACTTCCAGCGGCCAATCGCGGCCCAGCTCATCGGTGGAAATGGCCAGCGTGTTGCGGCAGCGAGCGTCGGTGGGGGCAGCGGCTTCCAGAGTGACTTCGACCGATTCGAGCGGAAAGTACGACTCAAACCGATAGACCAGCGACGCGCGCGATGTTTCGCCGGACTTTGTCTTGAGCGTCAGGAACCCCGGCTCCTCGGGGCGGCTGGTGAGTTTCAGGCCGACAAACCCGCGCACGTCGGCATCATGCAACCACTGAAATCCGGAGAACGACTCCTCGTAAACGCTCGGTGCGCCGCGATCGCCCCCCACCGGCACGCTGCGATCGCGGACGGAGAAGTTCGCCGAAGACAGCGGAAGCGTTCCGGGCCGCGTGTCATGCATCTCTTCTCGCTTGAGCCGCAGCGCCGCCCGCAACTGAACCATGTCGGCGGAATCGCTCCCCATCCAATGGTTGACCGATCCGGTCGGACCAGCCACCGCGAATGCCGCGCACGAAACGTTGAATTCGCGAGAGGTATCGAACTGGTGCCACTCTCGGTTGATCAGAGCCTCGGTCGTCGGATACTGCGTCCACTGCGGCCAGTGCGGATCGGTCGCCCACGGGACGCAGATCGCCGGTTTGGCGAGCGCCACGAACTTCATCAGATGCTTGCGAAACCTGACTCGGTCCCAACCGTACGAATCCCAGATCCAGCCATCGGTGGTCAGATTTGGATCGGGTGGAAACGGGTCGGTGTACCATTGAAAGACGGGGATGCCGTACTTCTCGCGGACATGCCGAGCGAGGCCGTCAAGCACCTCGACACGGCCGCCGGTGTTCTCTTCGCCCAGGCAAATGGCCGGAATCAACTCCGGATACGTCGGGCAATCCTTCTCCGCCGCCAGCCATGCATCGAGACGCCGCTTTCCCGTCTCCAGGTCCGCGTCACGTTCTCCGCAGTAAACCGTGAATACGTCATGGCGATGTGCGTTATCTTGCCCCGCGCGGCTCGCCTTCACACCAGCCCACCACGCGGCCTTATCGGGAAACGTGTCGCCCAGACTAAGCTTGCTCAGATGGTAGTCGAAATGGCAATCATCTCCGCCACCATAAACGCCCAGGTACCGATGCCCCGGATCAGCATACGGGCGCACCTCCGTCTGCGCCATGGCCGACGTGCCCCACAGTGACAACACGAGCATGGTTAGGGCGAGCGGCAGACGTGTTGGCTTTGTCATTTCACTTCCTCTGAAGTTTTAATGTGTTTAATCATCAGAATTGGTCGAATTCTGACGCGGGTCTGCGGCGGCCGCTTCGATTCGATAGAGCGAGTCGGCGGTGCGGACAATCAGCGAGTTCTCATCAACGGCAGGGGTGGCCCGTACTGGCTGGTTGGCCAGCGAGTTCACTGCCAGAACATCGAACTTCCGACCAGGACGGAGGATCGTGCAGTTCGCCTCTTCGTTGAACAGGTAAATGCGATTGTTCGCAACGATGGGCGTGGCCGAATACTGACCATCGAGACGTTCTTTCCAAACGAGCGTTCCCGTCTTCGCCTCCAGGCAAGTGATGAGGCCGGCGCGGTTCACGACATACAGCAGGTCATCGACAAGCAGCGGAGTACACCGGGCCGGCATGCTGCGACTCTCCTTCCAGGCGATGTGGCTTTCGGTGACGTCGCCACTGCCGTCGTGACGAATGGCCCACAGCTCCGGGTGATCGTGATCGACGATGGCGAACACGAGGCCATGTCCGGCCACGGGCCGTGGAGCAATCGACCAGCCTTTGTGGCGGACGCGCCACAGTTCCCGGCCGGAGACGTCGTAGGCATACACGCCCTGCCCGACCGAACTGACCAACTGAATCCCGTCGCCTCGAGGAGCGATGCCGGGCATGCCGTAAGCCTTACGCTGATGGACGGGAACCGTCGAGTAGTCGAAGGACCGGGACGTTTTCCAGACGGTTTCGCCCGTCGCTTTGTCGAGCGCGATGATGTACTGGACGTCGCGGCCATCGACGTGGAAGACCAGATTACCGGCGATGATGGTCGGTGAACTGGCCGGCCCCGCGTTCGCCTCGTGGTCGCAGTTCAGATCCCGCCGCGACCAGATCGTTTCGCCCGTCCGCGTGTCGAGACAGGCTGTCCCATAGGTGCCGAAGTGGATAAAAACGCGACCTTGCTCGATGACCGGCGTGGGCGTGGCGTAAGTGTTATCGTCGCTGATCTTCTGCGGCTCCGCGACGTCGAAGACATGCCGGTCGTGCAGAACGCGTCCGGAGTTCTTATCGACGCAGACGGCGTACAGTTTGTGCCCGTCGGTCGTCGCCGTCGTCAGCCAGATCTGATCGCCGTGGATCACCGGCGAGGACCAGCCGCGATCGTGGATCGCCGTTTTCCACGCCACGTTCTCGTTCTCCGTCCATCGGGCCGGCAAGTCCGCCGTGTCCGCATGACCATTGCCGGCTGGGCCGAGCAACTGCCACCAGGGTTCTTCAGCCGAGCCGAGATTTGCACCGCAGAAATTCGCGGTCAAAGCGAACCAGAGAATCAATGTACTTCGCACGTGCGGTCCCTTTATGAATCGGAGCGAGATAGCGGCAGCAGCATGATAGCTGATTAGCAAACTTCTTCATGTATGATGAGCCCCTATGGCTTCGGCGGAGATTTTCATGGATGGCGAGGGCATACACGATCGCCGGTCCTCGCAGCCTCAGAGCGATGCGGACCGTCTTGTCGCGCAGCGTTGAGAGGTCAGCCTGCGTCCTCCATTGAACGGGAGCTCGGATCGCATCGGTAGCGAGCGGAATCGAGTCGGCGAAGCCGAAGCCGGGAAGCTCCGCTGCCTGTTCGTCGAGCAAGGCGACCGTCACTTCGCCTGCACCGCCACGCTGCTCGACGTTCAGTAAGAGCCGGTCACCGCGGACAGGCAGCGGCTTGGTCGTCAGTTGACCGACGGACATCCTTGTCCGTCGCGGCAGCTTCGACGGACATGAATCCGAAAGCATACACCTTGGCGTTGCGGATTGTCGCTTGCAGTCGGAGCTTACTGCCAACGTACTTTTCCAGGCTGCCGCAGTTTTTCCACGACACCAACGTCTCGGTCACATTGCCTTCAATGGGCTCACTTTCCAAACGCATCACACCATCCTCGTCCACAATGGAAACCGTGATCGAACCACCCTGAGCGTCGGCCGTGAGAGTCAAGTCCTTGCTTGTGCAGGTAAGGGGGCGAGTCACTACGGTCGCTCTTTGATCGGGCACCTTTGGTTCGTAGCCTGCAAAACCATCGGGCCGCAGCGTCGCGAGTGCGAGAAAACCCTTGCGTTTGTCCTCGTGCCCATGGTCGGACGCGCCGTAATAGAGCTGGATTCCGTCTTGTTCAATGACAGGCGCAGCCGCATAGACACAACCCCAGTCATAGTCTCCGGGAAAGTCGGACGTGGGTATCAATGGAGTGCCGGGTTGAATGCGAGTCCACTTGACCGTGTCTGGGCTCCGCGCCAACTCGCAATGCACCCGGCCGGTCTTCGGGTTGTAGATGCTGACGAGTCCCAGATACACGCCCGCGTAGCGGAACACCGGCATTGAATACGTCTGAGCCAGTTCTTCACCTTGCATCACATCAACGGCTTCCGTCCAGTGAATGAAATCGGGGCTTTCGGTGCGCACCACCACTCGCCCACCACTCCATTTGCGAGTGATGCCGACATACTTGCCGATCTCTGGCGCCCAGAGTGCATTGTTATGCGTGTCGCCAGTTCCCACCAAAGGATTGCCGATCTCGGGACAGAGCTTCATTTCACTCCAATGCCAACCGTCGGGCGAGAACGCCACGGCCATCACTCGCGGGTTCTTCATGGTTTTCGGTTCTCCGTGGTCACCCACAGAGCAGATCATTTTGAACCGTCGAGCCGGATCGCGTTCCGTGGTGTCCATAAACACGCCCGCGCCGTGCAGACGGCGCGCGACGAGGTTGTTTGCCTTGCTACCATTGAACTCGACGACACCCAACTCTGGCTTCTCCCAATGCAGCCCGTCGCGCGAGGTCGCATAACAGAGGCCCATCTCTGCCCAATTCCAAACATAGACGTCCTCCAGGAACGAATTGTACCAACACCGATAAATGCCTTCCTGCGAATCAAAGACGACGGTGGGATACATGTTATCGACCCGCAATTCCCAGGGTTTGTCCTCCCCAAACAGCGGATTGGACGGATGCTTCTGGACCTTGCCCATGCGCAGGACGGCGTTCTCCACTCGGTCAACAACGCGATCGTCCAGCAAAAGAATTGTCTTTGATGCAGTGGTCTCGCCGATCAGTGTAATCCCCGTATCACTGGGAATCCGGTCGGCCTTGAGGGAGCCAAACCTCTGCTGGCCAAACGCTTCGGTCGGTCCCAAATGGACCAACAGCGCCAGGCATAAGATAAATCGTCCGATGGTCATGGTTGTGATTCCTTGTGCGTCTTCATGGCTGATTCCTAGAGGAGCGATCGTCGGGGATTGCGAGGGCATACACGATCGCCGGTCCTCGCAGTCTCAGAGCGATGCGGACCGTCTTGTCGCGCAGCGAAGAGAGGTCGGACTGAGTCTTCCACCGGACGGGTGCTCGGATCGCATCGGCGGTGAGCGGAATGGAGTCGGCAAAGCCGAAGCCAGGCAGCTCTACTGCCTGTTCATCGAGCAAGGCAACCGTCACTTCGCCTACAACTTCGTTCGCACCTTCACGCTGTTCGATGTTCAGCAAGAGCCGGTCACCGCGGACAGGCAGCGGCTTGGTCGTCAGTTGACCAACGGCATCCTTGTCCGCCGACTGCACGCCGACGAACCCGTCGCGGCGCAGTTTCGCCACGCCGATCGACCGTGGACCCTGCGGACATGGCGTCTGTTGATTCCGGGAGAATGCGTTGAAGAAAATCAGCATCTCATCGCCAACCAGGAGCGGCTCGTTATGCAGAGGGACGGCGCCGGTGGCGTAGTAGCTGCCGGGCGGGCCAGGCGGGATGAACCCGCCGGTCTGGTCGACCGGGCTCCATTCTCCACGATCATGGCGGGAGGCAAGCATCACCGTGAACTGCCCCTTCGGCTTGTCCATCCCGCACGGAAAGCCCAGATCCTGATTGCCGTAGTTGAACGGAATCATGCACTCGACCGCCGGCGCGTTGACCAGTTCCGGCGTGATCCGTCGCGCAGGTTCCGCCGGAGACCACTGCCGCAGGTCGTCGCTGTAACTGAACGCCGGATACGAATGCCCGCCGGAGCGAACGTAGGCCATCCAGCGCTTGTTCCGATGATCTGGGACGACCAGCAGTCGATCGCCGCCTCCGCTCGGGAGAGTCTCTAGCCGCTCCAGAGGTTGTTCCCAGCGCAGTCCGTCGGGACTGTAGGTGATGTATTCACCCCGCGCGGCGGCATAACGGTCCATGATCGCCTTGGGACGACCGAGTGAACCGCTGACGGCGTGGTTGTCCCAGAAATGGACAGACTCCCAATGGGCGATCATCTTGTAGCGACGATCGGGGTTGAGTTCACGGTCGTCACGGAGAATGGTGTAGCCGTCAAAGTTGGTGAGGGCTCCTCGAGTTTGCTCCGAGGCCCGCTGGCCAGTCAGAATCACGTTGTTGTCCTTGCTACCGCGATAGGCGATCAATCCGACGTTCGGTTTCCGCCATTTGATCCCGTCTTCCGACTCGGCGTACTTGCCCAGCATGGACTCGACATCCGGGCGATCCGCATCCGAACGGGCACGAAAAGTGAAATCGTCGCCGCGTCCCCAGACATCCGCGGCGGCCATCTCGTGGGGACCGGCGTTGTTGTGCCCCATCGTCATCGTGCAGTACCACAGGCGAAACTTCCCATCCGCTTCGCGAATCACGTTGCCCCAGGCGCAATCGGACTCCGTCTTCGGATCATCCGGCGCAATGATGGGTTGATCTAGCGGCTGGGCCTGGTTGTAGACTCTCGTTATTCCCTGCTGCGTCTCGATCCAATGATCGTCCACGAACAGATAGAGATCGGCGTCGTGTGTGGTTCGCGGAGTATCGACGACCACACCCAGATTGTTGCCGTTGGCTCGCTCGGAGGGAGAAAAGAGCAACTCGGGAAGCTTTTCGAGGTTCGCTCCGTTTCCAACCGGACGATTGAGGAGTTGACACTTATCGTCATTACTGGAATTGACATCCCACCAGGCCATCGAGGTGGAGCCACCGCCGTCCATGTTAATTCCTCGATGCGCGCCGAAGTGTTTTAGCCACGTGCCGAGTTCCTGTGTGGTTGCGCCGCCGCTGCTGGGTTGTCGCCCGTCGATCGCAACGAGTACAAGGTAACGCTGATCCTCGCTCAGCCCCAGTCCGGTCCGGGGATGGAGATCGTTGCCGCCGCCGATTGGCTTGCCATTGTCCAGGCAGAGCGCGAAGCCACTCACGGCCAGTCGCACGTTCGAGATGTTTGTGTCGGGAGCCGACGCGGCAATTTGCAGCGTTCCGGTTTTCAGCTCCATCAATGAAGGCGTGCCGGTTCCGCGCGAGACCGCAGTGCCGTCGGAAACCGCCAATCCCTGCAGATCGGTCGGTGTGCTTTGATTGTAAGGTGCGGGCCACGGCGAGAAGGCGTCGGCATTGACTGCCAGCACCATACTGCGTCCCTCGGATCGTGACTGTCGGAGGAAGTCGCGGGTTGTCTGTCGATCGGTCTCGGATTTCCCCTCGATCCACTCTGCGCGCCGCGGTGAGGTTCGCAGTTGCATATCGGGCATCCATGTGTCGATGCGTGCCCCATGGACGACCATTTTTCGCGGCTGCTTCGCTTCGACCCGAACAAAGCGAATTCCCGGATGCAGTTCTCGTCCCTGCCTCCAGTCGTAAACGTCTTCCTGAGCGGACAATGGCGACCATGCGACGAGCCCCACCGCGAGCGCGGTCCAGACTCTGAATATTGCGTGCATGGAGTGTCCTCCTCTTCGAATCATGTTACTCAGCACGAATCATGTTACTCAGCACGGATATGGTATCGGCTTCCGCTGGTAGTCTCGAACCGCAGCAGCAAACATTCCAGAATACGTTATGGTTTCGTTCACGTCAGACCGGGAATCGGGTCGCCGTGGTAAACCTGATGGGGCCGGTCCAGTTTATCTTTCCAGACCAGGGTTCGCGGAAGACCAAGCGCCTCGTAAATTGTGGCCGCCATGTTTTCGGGAGTCTGTGGATCAGACTTCGGGTAACCGCCAATCGCGTCCGATTCGCCGACCACAGTGCCGCCACGTACGCCTCCACCGGCAAAGAACACGGTCTGCACAGCTCCCCAATGATCTCGCCCGGGGAGTTTTGTTTCGGCTCCGGGGAATGTGAATACCTTGGGAGTTCGACCGAACTCGCCCGCCATCACGATCAGCACATCATCGAGCAGACCTCGCTCCGAAAGGTCTTCGATCAGCGCAGACACCGCGCGGTCGGTTGGCGGTAGCAGGAAGTCTTTCAGGACCCGGAAGGCGGCTTCATGCGTGTCCCACGATTCATCGTTGCCAAGATTCACCTGAACAAGGCTGACTCCCGCTTCAACCAGTTGCCGAGCCATCAGCAGCGACCAGCCAAACGAATTGCGCCCGTACCGGTCCTGCAGGCGATCATCAGCGGCATGCACGTCGAGAGCCTTATGAACCCGCCCTTCGAGAAGCATCGACACCGCCGTTTGCCGATGTCGGTCGTAGTCGGAAACATTCGCACCCGCGTCGAGTGACCGTCGTTGCGCTTCGATCGATGTCAACAGCGACCGCCGGGCTTCGAACTGGTCCCGAAGGACTCCCTGAGCCAGTTCCAGTCGTGGAGCCTCATAGCGATAGTTCTCCGGAGTCGTCCTGCCGCGCTGCCGCTGAAATCCATACTCGGGAAACGCGCCATGCGTGTAATTCGTGTCGCGATACTGGCTGGCCTCGATCAGCCACGGATCGAAGCTCTCTCCCATCTCTCCGGCGAACTGACCGGGGATGGTGCGTCCCGTTACATGAATCAGTTTCTCCGGCAGAACAGCGGCGGGAGGCAAGTTGTTGCGCGGCGGCGCCACTCCGTTCACGATGGAAGCGATCGAGGGGCTGTCATTTGCTGTCGGACGGCTGGCATTGAATCCCACAGGCGTCGGCGTACGCCCTGTCAGCATCACATGATGGCCGATGGAATGCTCGTTGTAGGGATGTGTCAACGATCGAACGATCGCCCACTTGTCGCTGCAGGCCGCGAGCTTCGGCAAGTGTTCGCAGATCTGAATTCCTGAGGTTTGCGTGGCTATCGGAGCGAACTCGCCGCGGATCGTGTCGGGTGCGTTCGGCTTGGGATCGAAACTGTCCTGTTGAGCGAGACCGCCGGAGAGAAAAATATAAATTACCGACTTATGCCGCCGCGGAACTTCGCCATTCGTTTCCGTCGCGAGTGCCCGCAGACCGGCGACATGATTCATCCCCAATCCGAGCAGACCACAGGCCCCCACCTGAAGGGCAGCGCGACGCGGAAGCCGCGGATGCGCAGCCGAATTCGGAAACCTGAGCATCAGTGCATTCTCCCGGGCAGCGAAGGTGGATCAATCCGGATACTTGCCATAAAATCCCTCCGTGAACGCAATCCTGATTAACGCAGCAGTATATCAGGATGCGTTCTCGTCGGTACATCGCCCATTCACGTCAATTTGAACCTTAAGTCGTCGCCCGGTCCCGCGACTGAATTCTCTTATTCGGCAGGATGCATAAAGTATCGACTGCCACTAGTCGTCACAATACGGAGCACTGGACTATAATCTCAGCAGCCTGCTGCTGAGAATGCACAGTTCGATTCTCTGACGAACTCTGTCGTCGCATGAATCTCGGCTGATTTCAGACTAGACTGCAAGATCGGTCGTTGATTTTGTAGAAATGCTGCAAGTGTTTTCTTTGCTCGGAATCGCAAAATGAAATCATGCTTGATCGCTGTGTGGCTGGTGTTGTTTGCCAACTTGAACACAGGCTTTCCGGCAGACCCCGTCGCTGGTCGGCCAACGAAGCGCATCGAAGGTTCGGCGGTTCTCGTCAGCGATGAGTATCGAGACTGGAAGCATTCTGGTTCGATCTGGTTGCTCACGACACCGGACGGTGCGGAGCTGTCGGCCGAGGCGAAAGTTGAGCAGTTCCCCGTGCTCGTGCGGCTGCATCGCGACTTCTTTGACTTCGCTCGGGCGAAGCCGAACGGGGACGACCTGCGGTTCTCGTCAAGCACCGGTGAGCGGCTCGCGTTTCAGATTGAAGAGTGGGATGCCGCCAAGGGCATCGCGAGCGTTTGGGTGCGCGTGCCGCTAATCACCGGGAATTCGCGGCAGGAAATCAAGGTGCATTGGGGCAACGCCAACGCGGTGAGCGAGTCCGACGGAAAGGCCGTGTTCAACGAGTCGAACGGGTATCTCAGCGTCTGGCACATGAACGATCCGGTACGCGACGACACGGGCACATTGACGAGCACAGACACGGGCACGACGGCGACTCAAGGCGTGATTGGTGCGGCTCGATACTTTGCCGAGGGCAAGGGAGTCTTCGGCGGCGACATGATTTCGAACTACCCGACCGGCGCGAGCTCTCACAGCACCGAAGCCTGGTTCCGTGCCGAGAAGCCGAATGGTCGAGTCCTCGCGTGGGGCAACGAGCATGCTCAGGGCAAAGTGGTGATGCACTACATGAGCCCGCCGCATGTGAAGATGGAATGCTACTTCTCCGGCGCGGACGTGCGCGGTAAGCAGTCCATTCCGCTGACCGAATGGATACAGGTCGTACATACCTACGAGAAGGGTGATTCGCGTCTCTATGTGAATGGGGTTCTCGATGCGACAACTCAAACGCAGTCGGCCCCGCTGGCTCTTAAGACTCCAGCGCGGCTGTTTCTTGGCGGTTGGTATCACAACTACGACTTCGTAGGCGATCTCGATGAAGTTCGCATTTCGAAGGTCGTACGTTCGCCGGAATGGGTAAAGTTGCAGTTTGAAAATCAGAAGCCGACTCAATCGTTCGTTGGGCCTCTCGTGCAACCGGGGAATGAGTTCTCCGCCTCGCACGCTCAGCTTGCATTGGCCGAAGGTCAGAGCGCTACGATTACCGCGAAGGCGGGCGGCGCCCAGAAGGTGCTGTGGATTCTGAAACGCGATGGCCGCGAATCGATCGTGGCAACGGATCGGTTGTCGTATGCGTTCAGCGCGGGGCGAGTGTCGTCGGTTGCTCCGCAAAAGACCGAGAACTTTCGCGGAGCGAAAGGCGACAATGGGCTATCCGCGACATTGACCGTCAAAGCGATCTATCCGAACGAAGTGAAGACCAAAGACATCGCAATCACGATCAGCGACGACATCCCCGAACCCGTCTTCACGCTCGCGGCTCCAGCGAAATGGGACGGTCGAGAGACGATCGAAATCGTGCCGCAGATCTCAAACCTCGCCGCGATGCAGGCTAAATGCGCGGGGAGGGTGAACGTCACCTGGACCGTCGACGACATTGCAGTCATCAAGCGAGTCGATGGCGGCAAATTGATCCTCAAGCGGGCTCAAGGCAGCGGCATATTGCGAGTGACCGCCTCGATCGACAACGGGGGCGCGAAGATCGTCCAGTCGATCAAGATCGCCGTGCAAGAGCCACCACCATCAAAAGACGCCTGGGTGTCGCGTCCGCTCGCCGCGGCCGAACAGCCGGAAGACAATCAATTCATCGCGCGAGACACCTCCGGACGAGGCGGACTGCAATTCGGATCGTTGGTCTATGCAGGAATGCTCGCCAACGAGGCTGATTCGGTCTTTGTGCGAGTCTTCGCCGACGATCAACTCTTTGCGACCGAGACAGCCAAGCTGACGGCGGACAAGAAGTATGCACTGTCCGTTAAGCTGAATTTGGGGCTCATCAAGTACCGCACCGAGTTCGGTTCAAAAATCGGCGACAACGAGACCGTGCTGCACACCGCGAAAAACATTGTCTGCGGCGACGCGTACCTCATCATCGGTCAGTCGAATGCCGTCGCGACCGACTTCGGCAAAGAGAACCCGCTGGTGCCGAGCGAGTGGGTGCGCACGTTCGGAGCCACGGCCGGCGATCCGAACGGCTCGCGATTGAAGCTGTGGGCGTATGCGGAAGCACGCAGTCCCGGCGGCAAGTCGGAGATAGGTTACTGGGGCATGGAACTCGGACGGCGATTGGTCGAAAGCGAGAAGATCCCGATCTGCATCATCAACGGCGCGGTCGGCGGCACACGCATCGACCAGCATCAGCGCAACAACGCCGATCCGACCGACGTCAGCACGATCTACGGTCGGCAACTGTGGCGAGTTCAACAAGCCAAGCTGACGCACGGCATCCGCGCGGTCATCTGGCATCAGGGCGAGAACGACCAGGGCGCGGACGGCCCGACCGGCGGCTACGGCTACGAGACCTATCGCCAGTTCTTCGTGGACCTCGCGGCGAGTTGGAAAGAGGACTACCCGAACATCCAGCATTACTACGCGTTTCAGATCTGGCCGAAGTCGTGCGCGATGGGCATCAACGGCTCAGACAACCGCCTGCGCGAAGTTCAACGCACGCTGCCGCGGCTGTTCTCGAATCTGAGCGTGATCTCGACGCTCGGCGTCAAACCACCCGGAGGCTGCCACTTCCCCGCCGCCGGCTACGCCGAGTTCGCTCGCTTCCTGCACCCGATGATGCAGTACCACCTCTATCACCGGCACGTCGACTCCTTCAATCCGCCGAACCTGAAGCGAGCCTTCTTCACGTCAGCCCAGCGAGACGAGTTGGTGCTGGAGTTCGACTATTACATCAAATGGTCGGACACGCTGGTCAGTCAGTTCCATCTCGACGGCGAAGCAAAGCAAGTCGTTGCTGGCTTAGCGAACGCCAACCGGATTACGTTGAAGTTGAAGGGACCAACGAAGTCGAAGACCGTGACCTACCTCGACAGCGCCAATTGGAACCCCGACAATCTGCTCTACGGTGACAATGGCCTTGCCGCGTTCACGTTTTGCGATGTTCCCATTGAGCCGTCTGAACCTGCTCGTTGAGCCGAACTGATCGAGTACACTGACTGCGACAGCTTCCCAAACTTACGGAGTGTGAAATGATTCGTCTGCTGATTGGTCTCGTCGTCGTTTGGCTTTTCGTAAGCACACCGTTGCACGCCGCCGACAAGGCGGTGAAGGTTTTTATTCTCGCCGGGCAATCGAACATGGAGGGGAAGGCTCGCAACGCGCTGCTGGATTACCAGGCGACGGATGCGAAGACGAAAGACCTCTTCGCCCATCTGCGAAAGGACGACAAGTGGGTCGAGCGCGATGACGTGTTCATCAAGTTTCTCGATCGCAAAGGACCGCTCACCGTCGGCTATGGGTCGCCTGGCTGCACCGGGGTGGAATTGGAGTTCGGGACCGCGATCGGAAACCACTTCGATCAGCCGGTCCTGTTGATCAAGGCCGCGTGGGGTGGGCACTCGCTCTACAAACTCTTCCGTTCGCCGTCGGCCGGACTTCCTGAAGCGATGTTGCAGAAGGAACTCGAAGAGGCTCAGAAGCGGGTCGAACAAGACAACGAGAAGAACAAGAAGGACGCGCCGCTGCCAACGCAGGAGGACATCAAGAAGGATTACGGCTCGTCCTATCGCAAGATGCTGGCCGAAGTAAAAGACGTGCAGGACAACTACGCAAAACTGTTTCCTGAATTGGAAGGGAAGACGCTGGAACTGGCGGGATTCGTCTGGTTTCAGGGATTCAACGACATGTTTGGTGCTCAGGACGAGTACGCGTCCAACATGCAGCACTTCATCAAGGACGTTCGCAAGGATCTCGGCACACCCAACTTACCCTTCGTGATTGGCGCGCTGGGGCAGAATGGATCGAAGCCGACCACCGGCGGAATGCTGGCCGTCCGCGAGGCTCAACTGTCGATGAACGAAGTGCCGGAGTTCAAAAGCAACGTCAAAGCGTTCCCAGTCGACGTGCTGGTGGATAAGGCCGCCGAGACCATGTTCCCGAATTGGCAGAAAGAACCAGAGTGGGTTCACACCGGCAGCGACCGTCCCTACCACTATTACGGCAGCGCGATCTGGTTCAACCGCATCGGCAAAGCGATGGGCGATGCGATGCTCGAACTCATGAAGCAACCCAAACAGCCTTGAAAAATCGAATCCAAGTGAGCGGCAAGGCGCTAGCCGCCGGTCCCGAGCGACATCCGAACCGCGGCTAGCGCCTTGCGGCTCACTCATTCCGCGTTGATCTACCTGTCCAGCATGCAAACCGGCGGCCACGATGCCACCAATCTGCCGTGTGTTATCGTGGGGGGTGGAGGCGGCCGACTTCATGGTGGCCGTGTGCTCGACTATGCCAATCAGCCAAACCGCAAAATGTGCAGCCTCTACTTGTCGCTGCTCGACAAATTCGGAATCCGCCTGGAGGAGTTCGGTGACTCGAATGAACATCTGGCGGAAGTGTGACTGGCTGGGAAGAATGCTTGAAATGAGGAAAGACAGCAGATGCTTGACAGCAGACAACCGATGAAGACTCTTCCGCTGCTCGTGGCCATGCTTTGGCCGGGATTCTCCAGCCTCGGAGTCGCGGATGAGCCCGTCGCCACCGAGTTGCGTTGGAACGTCGGCGAGGAGTTTCTTGGCGCGGCGAATCGGGCAAATCCCAATGTCGATCGCGATGGCGAGCCCACATGGCATTTCCTGCGAACGACCGGGATGAATGGTCCCGTAGAAACGCGCCAGTGGTTGCGGGATGGCAAGTACGTTCCGCTGACGGAACAGGGCGGCAAGCTTTTTGATTCGCCGCTCGATGGTTGGGCGTATCTCGCGGGGCAGCGGTTGGCCCCGCTGTTGGGAAAGGTGACTGCCGAGTACGACGTGGGACTGAAGTTCAAGGCCGGCGACATGCTAATCGCCCCAGGGCCGGAACATGCCGTGGTGATCGGCTGGCGCAGTCCGGTGGCGGGCATGCTGGAAATCCAGGGCGTGTTCGAGCACGCACAGAACTGCTGCGGCGTGAACTCGCAAATCAAGTGGTATGTCGAACGCGGCCCTGCGCCGGAGGAGAAGCTTGGTTTCCAGCCCACCCCATTAGCTGCGGGAAACTCCGATTTCGGCAGCCCAAACCAGGTCGGTGAATTCCACATCAAAGATCAAGCGATACAGCCCGGGGAATACATCTACTTCATCGTCGATGCGGTCGCGGACGGGACCGGCACACCGCATCACGGTGACGCCGCGCGGTTCGACGTGACTCTGACGGTTCGAGATGCGAAGCGACCGCCACCGCCTTCGTTCGAAAAGGATATCCTCCCGCTGCTCGCGTCAAAGTGCCACGACTGCCACGGCGGTGACGTGCGGGAAGCGAAGCTGGATCTCCGCACGCTGTCGGCCATGCTGCAAGGAGGCGAAAGCGGCCCGGCGATTGTCGTTGGCGATCCCGGCGGCAGCCTGCTGGTCGACCTGGTGGCGCAGGGCCAGATGCCACCGGAAGGGAGCGAAAAACTGACTGCCGCGGAACTGGCCACCATTCGACGGTGGGTCAAGGCCCGCTCCCCCGCTAAAGAACAGATCGTGGCGTTGCCGCCCCGTGCTCAAGTCAGCCCGGAAGATCGACAGTTCTGGGTGTTTCAGCCACCGCGAAAATCCGACGTTCCGCGGGTGCGGCACGCGGACCGCGTTCGCTCGCCGATCGATGCGTTCTTGCTCTCGAAGCTGGAAGCCAGGGAGCTGACGTTTTCTCCGGAAGCCGATCGGGCCACGCTGATTCGCCGGGCGTATTTCGATCTGATCGGCCTGCCTCCCGAGCCAGCGGCGGTGCAGGCGTTCCTGGACGACCGTCGGCCCGATGCCTACGAGCATCTTGTCGATGAGTTGTTGAAGTCGCCCCACTACGGTGAGCGGTGGGGTCGGCACTGGCTCGACGCGGCAGGCTATGTCGACAATCGGTTGTTCGACGGGGATCTCTCCTCGATCTATCCCAACGAAGGGATCTGGCGTTACCGCGACTATGTGGTCAATGCGTTCAACACTGACAAGCCGTACGATCGCTTTCTCACGGAGCAACTTGCGGGGGACGAGCTGGTCGATTGGCGTCGCGCCGACTCGTTCACTCCGGAGACGCTGTCACTGCTGTCGGCCACGGGATTCATGCGTTGTGTCGAGGATCACACCAGCGAGCCCCAGTATGGCATCGACAAACGCTATGAAGTCATCAACCAGGTGGTCGACATGTTTTCGACTTCGGTGCTCGGCCTGACGATGGAGTGTTGCCGCTGCCATAACCACAAGTACGATCCGCTGCCGCAGCGCGATTACTACCGCCTGATGGCCTGCTTCGAACCGGCGTTCAACGTCCACGACTGGAAGCGACCGCAGGAACGGTTCCTGGCGGATGTCTCATTGACAGAGCGAGCTGCGATCGAGGCACACAACGCCGCACTCGACAAGCAGGTCGCCGACCTGCAGCCGACTCTGAAGGCCGCTGAGGAGGCCAGGGAGGAGCCCCGGATCGCCGAACTGAAAAAGCAGATCGGCGACTTACAGGCAATGAAAAAGTCCTACGGCAAGGTGCAGGCACTGTGGGATGTCGGTCCGGCGCCGACGTCTCGCGTTCATCGGCGAGGAAATGTGCATGCTCCCGGCGTCCTGGTTCAAGCGGGGTTCCCCGAGATCCTGCAGGCCCCTGGTACTTTGGTCGCGGCCAAAGCAGACGATGTGTCAGGCGAGTCTAGCGGCCGGCGACTGGCCCTCGCGCATTGGTTGACTCGGCCCGATCATCCGCTGACCGGGCGAGTCATTGTCAATCGCGTCTGGCATCATCATTTTGGACGCGGCATCGTGGAGACGCTGGGGAACTTTGGTCGATCGGGAAGTCTCCCCACTCATCCGGAACTGCTCGACTGGTTGACCGTCGATTTCGTCGAGCATGGTTGGAGCCTCAAGCGCCTGCACCGACAAATCATGCTGTCGAGTGCGTATCGGCAATCTTCGCGGCGACCGCCGGTCGATATCGCGGTCGACTCGCCCCTGGCTCGCGGTGAAAAGGTTGACCCGGGAAACGCCCTGCTCTGGCGAATGAACCTGCGTCGATTGGAATCTGAAATCGTCCGCGACTCAATCCTGACAGCTTCTGGCGCGCTCGATCGCGCGGCGGGTGGGCCTCCTGTCGAGATCACCAAACCAGCGGACGGCCTATCGGAAGCCGCGTCACACCGGCGCAGCCTGTATTTGTTCGCTCGACGAGTTTATCCACTGAAGTTCCTGGAGATTTTCGACTCACCCATCATGCCCGTGAACTGTACCCAGCGAATGAGTTCGGCGACCGTGCTGCAATCGCTGGCCCAGCTCAACAGCGAGTTTCTGTTCGACCAGGCGGACCGCATGGCCGGACGAGTTGCCGACACCGCCGGAGCCGATTCGACTGCGCGAATCGACTTGGCGTTTCAACTGGCACTCGCACGAAAACCCAAGGACGCGGAGTTGAAACACAGCCTGGCGTTTGTCAGCGAGCAGGCGAGGAATCACGAAACCGCTGGCGCTCAGCCGGACAAGGCGACCCAGATGGCGCTGGCGGACTTGTGTCACATGTTGCTTTCGACCAATGAATTTCTGTACGTGGAGTAATCGAAGCATGACGGTCTCTCGACGTGAAGTATTGAAATCGCTTGGCAGCGGCTTCGGGACACTGGCCCTGGCCGGCGTCATGAGCGATGCCCGTCTACTGGCTGCGGAGTCGGGCACGGCCGCGAACCGTCACGGACACACCCTCGCCCCGCGCGATGGGCATTACCCCGCGAAGGCCAGGGCGATCATTCAATTGTTTCAGAATGGCGGTCCTTCGCAGATGGACCTGTTCGACGACAAACCGGAACTCTCAAAACGCAACGGCCAGCCGCATCCGGAACAAGTCGAGACGTTTCAGCTCGGCAACAAAAATGTGCTGATGGGGACGGCGTTCAAGTTCGCACGCCACGGCCAGAGCGGCCTTGAGTTCTCGGAGTTGATTCCGCACTTGTCGTCCGTCGCGGACGACCTGTGCCTGGTACGGTCGATGTTCACGGAGAACAACAACCATCCGTTTGCGATCAATATGATGCAAACGGGCAAGACGTTCTGGGGGCGACCCGCGATGGGATCGTGGATCGGTTACGCTCTGGGTAGTGAGAATCAGAACCTGCCAGGATACATCGTGCTGCGCGACCCGGCGGGCTACAACACCTCGGGCAAGATGGTCTGGTCGAGCGGCTGGCTGCCCGCCGTGTTTCAGGGTACGGAGTTCAGTTCCTCGGGGACGCCGGTTCTGCATTTGCAGCCTGCTCGAACGATCTCCGCCAACGTCCAGTCGCGCTCGCGCGAGTTCCTTTCGCAGCTCAATACTCTTCACCTGGCCGAGCATCCGCGAGAATCGGAGCTTGAGGCGCGGATTCAGAACTTCGAACTCGCCGCGCGGATGCAGTTGTCTGCCACGAATATTCTCGATCTTTCGCAGGAGACCGAGGCGACCCGCAAATTGTACGGCCTCGACAATCCGGCGACTGTTGGTTACGGCACGCGCTGTCTGATGGCCAGACGGCTGGTCGAATCGGGCGTGCGATTCGTGCAGGTCTTCCCGCCGCTCAGCCCCAGCTTCCAACCGTGGGACAACCACGGAGATCTGAAGAACGGACTCAAGACAATCTGCGGTCACGTGGATCAGCCGAGTGCCGCACTGATCACGGATCTGAAGCAGCGCGGGTTGCTGGACGAGGTCATTGTTCAATGGACGGGCGAGTTCGGACGCTTGCCGATCACCGAGGGATCCGATGGCCGCGACCACAACCGGCACGCGTTCAGCCTGCTGATGGCGGGCGGCGGCTTTAAGGCCGGCCACATTCACGGGGCCACCGATGAGTTTGGCTACAAGTCCGTCGAGCAACGAGTGAGCGTCCCCGACCTGCACGCCACGATCCTGCATCAATTGGGCCTCGATCACACCCGCCTGAATTTCACCCACAACGGCCGCCCGGAGCGGCTCACCGACCCCGAAGTCACTGGCGCTCGCGTCGTCACCGAGGTACTCGCATGACAATAAGACAACTGACCTGCCTCAGAATGTTCCTGGCCGCCAATTTGCTCTCGATGGGTGAGCGGTCGTTGCTGGCTGACGAACGTGACGAATTCTTCGAGGCCCGGATCAGGCCGGTGCTCGTGGAGCAATGTTATCAGTGCCATAACTCGGCGAAAACGGCGGAAGGGGGGCTGGCGATTGATCAGCGCGCGGCGACTCTCACAGGGGGCGACGGGGGTGCGATCATCGTTCCGGGAAAACCGGCGGAAAGTCGTTTGCTGGCGATTCTGCGGCATGAGGTCGATGGGCTGAAGATGCCTCAAGGGGGCCCGAAGCTCAGCAAAGCGGTGATCTCGGACTTCGAGAAGTGGATCGCGACGGGGGCTCCTGATCCGCGCGACAAACCTCCGACGGTCGATGAACTGGCGCAAGCGACATCGTGGGAAGCGGTCTTCGCAAAGCGCAAGAAGTGGTGGAGTTTGCAGCCAGTGCGGCGCGTCGAACCTCCCGCCGTGAAGAACCAGGCGTGGTCGGAGAATCCGGTCGATCGGTTCGTGCTGGCTAAACTTGAGGAGCACGGATTACAACCAGCGGCTCGGGCAGACAAACGAACGTTGCTGCGTCGCGCGACCTTTGCACTGACTGGATTGCCACCGGCGCCGGACGAGGTCCAGGCGTTTCTCGTGGACGAATCGCCGCAGGCGTTCGAGGCGGTCATTGATCGGTTGCTGAATTCGCCCCGATTTGGCGAACGCTGGGCGCGACACTGGATGGACTTGGTGCGGTACTGCGAATCGCACGGCAGCCAGGGCGACCCGGAGTTGCCAAACGCGTACATGTATCGCGATTATTTGATTCGGGCCTTCAATACCGATGTGCCCTACGACCAACTGGTGCGTGAACATCTCGCGGGCGACCTGTTGCCTCAACCGCGGTGGAATGCCGACGACAACTTCAACGAGTCGGCGATCGGGCCGGCGCACTTGCGAATGGTCGAACTGGGATTCGTGCCGGTCGATGCACTGGAGGATCAGGTGAAAGTGGTCGACAACCAGATTGACGTTTACTCCAAAACGTTTCTCGGATTGACAGCATCTTGTGCTCGTTGTCACAACCATAAGTTCGACGCGATCAGTCAGGAAGACTTTTACGCTTTGTATGGCGTTTTCGTGAGTTGTCGGCCGGGCCAGGTCCTGATCGATTCACCGGAGTTGCTTCATAAGAACCGTGACGAATTGACGCAACTGAAGCAAACCATCCGAGATGGATTGGCAACGGCGTGGCTGGAAGCGGCGGCGACGATCGCAGATCGGCTCAAAGAGCAAACATGGCGGGAGGCGGAGATCGTCGATCTGACCGCTCGCTCGGCTCGGGTCCGCGACGGCATCGCGGCCATCGAAGACTCGGCTCGCGCGGTCGTGCTGAAGAAACGCGGCCAGTCGGGGAACGGTTCGCTCCCCGCCCCCGATGCGCGTTGGAGTTTCGAGGGTGACGCGCGGGACAGCATGGGGCAACTCCATGGCGAGTTGCTTGGCGGCGCGGTGATTCGCAACGGACGACTGATTCTGGATGGCGTTGCCGCAAACATGCGGACCGTCCCGCTCGACCGGGACATTCACGAAAAGACGTTGGAAGCCTGGGTCACACTGGCCAATCTCGAACAGCGTGGAGGCGGTATCATCGGGCTCGACACACCGGAAGGACGATTCTTTGATTCAATCGTGTTCGGCGAGATGACTCCCGGGCACTGGCTGGCCGGCAGCGACTTCTTTAATCGCTCGCAGGAGCCCGGCGGCCAGGCGGAGACAGCCATGCCCGACGAGTTGATTCATGTCGCTATCGTGTACGCGAAAGACAATTCGATCACTTTGTATCGCAACGGTGAGCAATATGGCATGAGTTACACGAAAGGGGCTGTGCGTCCGTTCCTGAAGGGCCAGTCGCGATTCCTGTTCGGTCAGCGACTGTCGGACATCAACCCGCCGCTGG
This sequence comes from uncultured Planctomycetaceae bacterium, assembly GCA_937919915.1. Classification (GTDB taxonomy): domain Bacteria; phylum Planctomycetota; class Planctomycetia; order Planctomycetales; family Planctomycetaceae; genus Fuerstiella. The sequence goes on along the minus strand of CALFOL010000209.1, from coordinate 6,873 downwards.
CGGGCGAAGTGGACGAAGCGCGCGCCTACCTGCGAGCGCTTGCTGCGGACGAGGTGGCCGCGTCGTTTCGCGCGGGACCGGCAAGCGTGTCGGCGGAAGAACTTGCGGCGGTGCTGACTCCCGAACAAAGCGAACAACTCACCGCCTTAAAGGTTGAACAGAGTCGCGTCCATGAGCAGTTGACTGCTCTGCAACCAGCGGGTGGAGACCCGTGGAGCGCGGCATTGGCCGACGGGCGCTCCAACAACGCCAATCCGTTGCATGTCTGGCGGCAATTCACCACCGACGAACCCGACCCGTCGGCGGAAGTCCTCCGCGAGCGTTGGAGCAAGCTCGCCGACTTCTGGCGCGCCGAAATGACAACCCGACGAGAGTTCAATCAAACGCAATTCACTCCGCTCTGGGACTTGCGCGGAGAACAACAGCGGGAGTGGTTTCCGTCGGGAACGGGAATGGCCTCAGCAGGTACGGGAAAAGCGGAGCCAGCCACGGCTTCTGCGCGAGCGACGCCGAACGGCGAGTTCAGTATTGATGCCGACGGTGACCGCGTAGTACGAGGCATCCATCCGGCCGGGATCTTTACGCACGGACTCAGCAGTCGACACACTGGCGTGCTCCTGTCCCCGCGGTTTCTGATTACGACCGACAGCATCAGTGTGCGGGCGCTGGGCCAAAACAGCATGGTCCGACTGGTGATCGAGAACTATCCGATCGGCAACGGCGGCGTCTATCCGGCCACACCGCTCGCTCGTGATGAACTCGGCTGGGTGCGGCTCGATACGGCGTATCGCAAAGGTTCTCACGCGCACTTCGAGTTCTCCACGAATTCAGCCGAGCGAGCGTTTTTCGGAGCGGCTCAGATCGTGGCAAGTCATCAAGTCGAGCCGCCACGCGAGACTACGGCGCCAATCGTAAGCCTGTTGCAGGACAACTCGCCCTCATCCTCCGACGAGCTGGCGCTGCGCTATGCCGACCGACTGCAGCACGCGGTTCGCGCCTGGCAGGCCCAGTCGATCAGTGACGAAGACACAGCATTCCTCGACTTCTTCCTGCGTCGCGATCTGCTCCCGACAGCGCTCGCGGCTCTGCCTCAACTGCGTGAATCTGTCGAACGCTACCGGCAACTTGAGCGGGAGATTCCGATACCGCGACGCGTTCCTGGCGTGCTGGAGGCCGCAGCGTTTGATCAGCCGCTGTTCGAACGCGGGCAGCACACGCGACCCGTGCAGCCAGTGCCGCGTCGAGGGTTGTCGCTGTTTGGATCCGCACCGTTCGCAACTTCGCAAAGCGGCCGATTGCAGTTGGCCGAACAGACGGCGTCGGCGCAAAACCCGTTGACCGCACGTGTCATGGTGAATCGGTTGTGGCAACACCTGTTTGGAAAAGGCATCGTCGGGACGGTTGACAACTTTGGCCAGCTCGGAGATCAACCGACACATCCGGAGTTGCTCGATTACCTCGCATCGCGATTCGCACAGGACGAGCAATGGTCGATCAAAAAAATGCTGCAATTGCTCATGACTTCACAGACGTGGCAGCAAGCATCACTCGCGTCCGCAACCGCGCAGGATATAGACGGGAACAACGACTGGCTGTCGCACATGCCCGTGCGCCGCCTGGAAGCAGAAGCGATTCGCGATTCGATCCTGGTCGCGTCGGGACAGTTGAATCCGGCGATGTATGGACCGGGTGTCAACGTCTATTTCGTCAACAAGACCGAGGGTGGAGGCCCCAAAGGACCACTCGACGGTGACCGTCGCCGAAGCATTTACCAACGGATTCGCCGCAATGCTGCCAATCCGTTTCTGGAAGTCTTCGACGCTCCCAGACCGTCCACGACGCGCGGCAGGCGCGACGTCACCAACGTGCCGGCTCAATCGCTGACAATGCTGAACGATGCGTTCGTCATCGACCAATCCGCGAAGTGGGCCGCGTCGCTGATCACCGACGGCGCGACCAGCGAGCAACGAGTCCGACGCATGTTTGTGGTGGCATTCAGTCGCGAACCGGACGCTGACGAACTGCAGGCTTCCCTCGATTACCTCACCGAACTGGCCGCCGAACATGGCATCGCAGTGGCCGACGTTTCCGGCAGCGTCGCGGTCTGGCAGGACTTCGCCCAATCGCTCTTTTGCCTCAAGGAATTCATCTATGTCCGTTAACACGTCACGCGACGTTTCACCGATCACTCGCCGCAACATGCTCGCCCGAAGTTCCGCTGGCTTTGGATTGACCGCGCTGACCGGACTGCTGGCGACGCAACAGTCAGGCCTTCGCGCTGCGGAGCCTGCTCAGGCATTTCACCCCAGCCGCACGCTGCCGCCACGCGCGAAGAGCGTCATCTTCTGCTTCATGTCAGGAGGCGTTTCAGCCGTTGATACGTTTGATCCGAAACCACGCCTTAAGATCGACCACGGCAAACCCATGCCAGTGCCGGTCAAGCCGACAATGTTCAACGCCAACGGTAACATCATGGCCAGTCCGTGGGAGTTCAATAACTACGGAGAGTCCGGGTTGCCCGTGAGCGATCTCTTCCCGCACATTGCTCAATGTGCCGACGACCTCGCCGTCGTCCGGTCGATGACCAGCATTGCGAACGAGCACGCTCAAGCAAACTACTTCATCCACACCGGCTTTTCTCTGGCGGGATACCCCAGCGCCGGAGCGTGGGTCAATTACGGGCTGGGGAGCGAGAACGACAACCTGCCGGGATACGTGGTCCTGGCCAGCGGCGGGTCGCCGCTGGGAGGGATCGGTATCTACGGCAACGGATTTCTGCCGGCGGTTCATCAGGCGTCGCTCATCGATCCGAGTCAAACGGAACCGCTGACCAACATCACACCGCGCGAGACCGCGGGACGGCAGCGCAAGCGCCTGCGATTCGTCGAGCAGTTCGATCGCCGGCAACTCGCGCAGTCTGGCCACAACGAACAGATCGAGTCTGCGATTCGCAACTACGAGACCGCCTTCCGCATGCAAACCGCCGTCCCCGCGCTGGTCGACCTCTCCGCGGAAACCGCAGCGACCCGGCGACTCTACGGCATGGACTCACCGGTAAAAGAGACCGCCGCCTATGGGCAGCAGTGCCTGTTGGCTCGACGGCTGATCGAACGCGGCGTGCGATTTGTCGAACTCACCTGCCTGCCTCGACCAACGGACCTCGGTCAGATCGGCAACCCCTGGGACCAGCACGGCGGACTGAAGGCAGGACACGCCGAAATGGCCCAGCAGGTTGACCAGCCAATCGCCGGCTTGATCCGCGATCTGAAGCAGCGAGGTTTGTTTGACGAAACGCTGATCGTGTGGGCCGGAGAATTCGGTCGCACGCCGTTCGCTCAGGGCAGCGACGGCCGCGACCACAACCCATTCGGCTTCAGTGTGTGGTTAGCCGGTGGCGGCATCAAAGGGGGCACGACCTACGGCGCGACCGATGACCTCGGTTACCACGCCGTCGAAAACGTGGCGACCGTGTATGACCTCTGGGGGACGGTTCTCCATCAGCTAGGCGTCGATCACGAAGCGCTTACTTACCGCTTCGGCGGCCGCGACTTCCGGCTGACCGATGTGCATGGCAATGTCATCCGTGAGATTCTGGCTTGACGATCGCGCTGACAATTCCAAAGGGCAAGGAAAACAGCATGTTGAAGCATTTAACGACCACATTCGCGATTGGCACCATTTTTTGCGGCCTGAGCATTGGAGGATGGGTGCTGGCTGTGCCTGACGACGTCACGCAGCCACAATCCAAGCCGGCAAATTCAAGAGAGACATCCGATACGGCGACGATCGCGAAGCCAGGCGCCGTATCTCGCACTCTGCCGGACAAATTGGGAGAGGCGGTCAGCGTCAAGGACTTTGGTGCGACAGGCGACGGCCGCACGGATGACACGATCGCACTTCAGGCGGCACTCGATTGCGGAGCTCAGCGAGTGCTCATTCCCGAGGGGGTCTACGTCACGACAGGTCTGGAGATTAAAGAGACCAGCGTGCTCACCACGCTCCAGGGGATTGGCCAACCGATCATTCGACTGACGACGGGTCGAAATCGAGTGGCGCTCACGTGCAATAAATCGCAGTTTGTGAAGCTCATGGATTTCACGATCGAATCATCCGGAACGAAGGACGACGGAAACGCGACCGTGGGAATTCTGGCTGTGAGTAAATCTTACTACTCACTGTCCGGTCTGCGTTTTGTTAATTTCTCTGCGCGCGGTTTGCAGGTGAAGCAGTGTGTCTACTGGGGACTTGAAGACATTACCGCCCAGGGCTGCACTTACGGTTTGTCCTTTGAGACCCACCAGAACATTCCCTGTTCCACGGTGACGGTCTCGCGAGCTTACATCACCGGCTGCACTCGAGGTTTGTCTTTTGAGAGCGCGGTGCTCGTCGGGTTGAACAGTTGCGTCCTGGAGTACTGTGGAAGCAAGACGACAGATGACGGAGCCCTGCACTTCGCGGGCGGCGGTGCGAATATGTCACAGCTCTATTTCGAGGCCAATTACCGAAATCTCTTTGCTTCTGACGCGGCGATGATTTTCAACGGCCTGTTCGAATTGACGGCAGAAGCCCCAAACATCGTGAAGTTTGTCGGAACGGCCTTTGATCGACGTGGGGCGTTACGGTTCGATCATCACCAGTTGGGAGCGGCTCGAATCGGACCGGACCAGATGGCCGGTTACGACCTCACGATCGGCACGAACCTTGTGGCGCCCCTGGCCGGTGGCAGTGTTCGCTGGGGAGATACGACGAAGGAAACCATCCAAGGAACGGCGACTGCCGGTTCGTGGACAACCATAAAATCCATTCCAGAAGTGGAAATGACCGGGCCAGTCAATTCACGTGCCCACTATGAATACACCGTTTATGGAGGAGCCTCCGACCTGGGGACCGGATTTGATTCGGGCACGATCCTGAACGGCGTCATGAGGAGTCACAGTGGGACTTCGCCCGCCTGGCTACGGCTCGACGCTTCCAAAGACATTCAAATCAAGCTGGACTCATCCTCGTATGGACTTTCCTACAAGATCGTCCTGACGCGGGTTTATCCTGGGTGATCGTTACAAGTCCGAAGAACGCCACGCGAAGTGAGCGGCAAGGCACTAGCCGCCGGTTTCGAACGAATACCGACCGGCGGCTAGCGCCTTGCCGCTCACAACAACACACACAACAACACACACACACACACATTTCAAACGTTGACGCAGCAGTAGGAGCCAATGCCGTGGATCACCTTCGAAAAACTCTTGCCGCGCTGGTGCTCGCACCGTTGATCGTCTTTGGGCAGTCCGCTGTGGCTCAAGATGTTGACAAGAAACTGATGCCAGCAGGGGATCCATTTCCGGCGACGTACGCTGATCCGGCGGTCCCGCTGATTCAATTACCCACGAACTTCCGCACTCGGCGGACGACGGCGAACATCTCTGCGGAGGCAGGGCAGCGCGTCGAGATTCTCAATGTGAAAGGGGCTGGCTGCGTGCGGCACCTTTGGTTCGTCTTTGGCGAGAAGAACCTTGATGACCTCGAGATTGAGATCGCGGTGGATGAAGCGTCTGAGCCGCAGGTACGGATGCCGTTTCGGTCGTTCTTCGGAGTGTTGCTGGGATTCGAAGATTACCACATCAACAGCGCTGGCCTGGCGAACTTCCCAAATTTCACGATCACCAATGATGTTCACATCCCGCCCAAAGCTTCACCGGGCTGGAACTTCTATTTGCCGATTCCGTTTTCCAACGGTTGTCGGATCTCGTTGCTCAGCAAGTCCGCAAAAAACGGCGCGGCGATGGTGGACTGGCAGCAGTATCGCGAAGGTGTCGAGCTGACGCTGCTTCGGTTTCATTCCCAACGCAGCATCGCCCTTCCGGGATCGCCAGCGAAACCGTTCCCGATTGCTGAGACCGAAGGGGCTGGATTTCTTGCTGGCTACATCATGGGCTGGCGGCAGAAGGATCATGGCGACATGGTCTTTCACAACAGCGGAACACGAATGCTGATTGATGGTCAGACCGATCCCCACGTCATCAGCGGCCACAACGTCGAGGACGATTTCGGTTTCTCGTGGGGGTTCAACCAGTACCAAACTCGCTGGGTCGGTTGCCCCTACCGCGACAACCGCGGCCGCAACGATCAAGATGGTGTCTATTACCGATTCTTCGGCCCCGATCCGATTCTGTTTCGTTCGTCGCTGATCTTTACTTCCAACGCACGTCCCGACGACTGCGAGGCCGTCTCGTACTTTTACCAGGCTCGCAGTTCGCAGACTCCGCAGGCACACAGTCCGACGAAATGGAAGGTGATCGGCCCGTTTGCTGACGGGAACAGCCTCGAAGCTTTCAATAAGCCGGCCGATGAACTCGTGCGACAGCTCTCGCAGACGGAGCTTTCTGCCCGGGTCAGATTCGGCGAGACGGACTACGCCGTCCACGATCTCGACAGTAAGTACGGCTGGCTGCGGCTCGAACACATCATCCAGCACCGTCCCCCGTACCCTCCGACCGATCATTCGTATTACGCGCGAACAACATTGAACAGCGACACCGACCGGCGAGCCATCTTACAACTTGGTTTGGACAATTGGGCGATCATCTATTTGAACGGCAAGCAGATAACGATGCTTGATCACTCCGAGGAATTTGAAACAGCGAAGATCCCCATCGCGTTCCAAAAGGGAAACAACGAGCTTCTGATCAAGACGAACAATCGCCTGAATCGCGATCGACTCGTCTGGGTGCTCAATTGCTCGGTCGAATGAAGCGAGAACCTCGACGTTGCTCGTACAAACTGTCGGTGTTGAAACTTGTGACATGTGAGCGGCAAGGCGCTAGCCGCCGGTGCTGAACGAATCCAGAACTCAACCGGCGGCTAGCGCCTTGCCGC
>CALFOL010000208.1 GCA_937919915.1 uncultured Planctomycetaceae bacterium | reverse complement strand
ATCCTCCATCGGAAGTCTTCGCGGCTTATCGCAAGGCCCCGCAAAGCCCGGTTTTTCCGGGCTTTCTTTATGCGCTGCTGGTTCGGACTTCTGCTCTAAACTGCCGCTTGCGAAGCCCTGCTGCACCAAATATGCACCAACACTTTCGGCGGCAGCTTTGATGAAATCGTTCTCCGTTGTCATCCAGCAGTGTTGCTCAGCAATTCGCTCAGTGTGCCCACACCAGCCCGCAACGACGTGAGACGGGAACATCCTTTCCAGCTCGGTTGCCCGGGTGGCTCGCAAGTTCTGCCACCGTTTTGGCCACACCTTCAGACCAGCTCGTTTGATAATTCGTCCCAACTGAGGATTCACATTGCTCAGTTTTCGCAGATTCGGAAGGACGTATTCCGTCCCTGTTGGCGTTTGGTCCCAGAGTTCTTCCAGAGCCTTCCTCACCTCCGGAAATAACGGAACAATTCTGTCACCGGCCTTCGATGAGAACGGGCGTTGTCGGATTCCCGGTTTACCGGAGAAACGTCATCGGGATTGATGGTACTTCCTGCTCCCTCAGTTTCCACTCCTCTCGCGTTGCCTCGGCTTTCGTCGTCGACTTATACGTTGGCTTACCGCTGTGCGTGCCGTTTTCACGACACAAACGCAGCGGACGAGTTGGGACCTCACCGGTCAAGCTCACGAACCATTTTCCCGAGGCGAACCCACCAACCACCATGACGCTTGAGCGACGGCTAACCGTATATGCCGCCGACCGACGATCCATTGAGGTTTGAATCGCCATGCTTCACCGACTCGCGGGGGCTGGCACTTCGCCGAGGCCGAATCGTGAATCCTCCCCGGGTTCTGTTTCCCGGCTACTTCAAAACTTGACTCAACGACCACAAGTTTCCTGCAATAAGAAGTCTAACAGCACCTGCGTGAGCCGCGGAGGTGGTGACAGGGGTACCAACTGGCAGGTTGGTTGGACTCTCCGTTGTTGCTGAAGCCACGAGGAGGGATAGGCTTTGTTTCGACTTCATTCGGCCTCTCCCTCCGGTCGCTCACTGTCAGTCGGGTGCACAAGCGCGTTGAAGGATGTTATACTGCGGCTCTGCGGCGAATCGACTTAATGGAGCATTCTCGTGAATCGTTTCTTCCTGCTTTCTTCGTCCTTGTTTCTCTTGGTCGCGTGGTGCAGCGAGCTGCCTGCGGCCGAGGATGCGGCGACGTTTGCGGAAGACGTGCGACCGTTACTTGAGGCGAAGTGCGTTTCGTGTCATGGCCTGGGAAAGCAGGAAGGAACCCTGCGGCTCGACTCCCTTGCGGCAGCTATGCGAGGTGGCGATCGAGGTGCAGCGGTGGTGCCGGGCGATATTCAGAAGAGCCTGCTTGTGTCAGCGATCTCGTTTCGCGATCCCGACTTTCAGATGCCGCCCAAACAGAAGCTGTCGGACAAAGAAATCGCGACGCTCACGAACTGGGTCAAAGCGGGCGCGACATGGCCGGAACCGGTCACGGTGTTGTTTGAAGATGATCCAAAATTCCTTGCAGCGCTCACCAACGGCAATGGCAAAGGGCGGCTGATTACTGACGACGTCTTCGCAGGCAGGTCAGCGCTGGGCATCACACCGTTGCAACGCGACGGTGTGAATATCCCCGGCTGGAATTTCGCGATACGCGAACAGCCGCAGCCTGGCGAGTTTCGCTATCTGCGACTAGCCTGGAAAAAACGCGGTGCGGGCGGTGTGATGATCGAACTCGCTGCGAATGGAAACTGGCCGGATGCAAAAGTCGCGAAAGGTCGCTACGTCGCCGGACCAAATACCACCGGCTGGGCGGCCATTTCGGCAGGCGAGACGGCCCCAACCGAATGGACCGTCGCCACGTTTGATCTGTGGCAGGACATTGGCAGCTTCTCGCTGACCGGGATCGCCCCCACCTGTGATCGCGGCGAAGAGGCATGCTTCGATTCGCTCATCCTGGGGCCGACAATTGCGTCGCTGGATGCGTATCGTCCGGGCGTCGGAGCAGCCAGCGACTCGAAAGACAGCACCCCGATTGGCGATGCCTTCACCGACAATCGCAATCCCATTCGCAGGCTGTTCCGCGGTGAGAGACTCGACCTTTGGTCTCTGCAGAAGCCTCAGGCGTCGCAGCTTTCTGCCGCCACCAATCCGATCGACGCCTTCATAACAGAACGGCTGATGAAGGCTGGATTGCAGCCCTCACCGGAAGCCGATCGACGCACGCAGATTCGGCGGTTGTCGTTCGATCTGACCGGCCTGCCCCCGACCAGCGAAGAGGTGGATGCCTTCGCTGCCGATCAGTCGCCCGCTGCCTGGGACGAACTTGTCACACGATTGCTTGCTTCACCACGCTACGGCGAACGGCAGGCGCGGCTGTGGCTCGATGTTGTTCGCTACGCAGACACCAACGGCTACGAACGCGATGAATTCCGTCCGCTGGTGTGGCAGTACCGTGACTATGTCATCCGGTCATTCAATCAGGACAAGCCGTTCGATCATTTCATCCGTGAGCAACTGGCGGGCGACGAGCTTGTCGATGGAGTGCCACGGAATTCCGCCGAAGCCGACATGCTGATCGCCACGGGCTATCTGCGATTGGGACAGTGGGACAGTACGGCCTCGATCTTTCAGGAAGAACCGCGCCTTCGCGCTGAGATGATGGCGGACGTGACCAACACCACGTCCGCGGCGTTTCTTGGCCTGACGATGTTGTGCTGCCAATGTCATGACCACAAGTTCGATCCGCTCTCACAGGCCGACCATTTTCGCTTCCGAGCTTTCTTCGCCGGCGTGACGTCGCGCGACGACCTGCCGGTTTCGGTGGCAGCTGAGCAGACAGAGATCGACAACCACAACGCCGAACTGGATCAACAGGCCGCACCGTTGAAGGCCGAGCAGGAGCAGCTCGACAAAGCCAACAAGGACCGCCACGAAGAACTCAATAAACAGATTGGCGCGATCGAAGCAAAGAAGCGTCAGCCGCGACGTGCCATGGGAGCGACCGATGCGGGCGCAACCGCACCAGCGACTCATGTCTTCTACCAGGGCGATTTCTTATCGCCGCGGGAGGAGGTTGCACCGGGATTCCTCTCGTTGTTCACGCCGGAGCCCGCGACGATTCAGCCGCCGCGCGGCAATACGACGGGACGCCGACTCGCATTTGCAAACTGGATCGCCTCGGCCGACAACCCGTGGACCGCACGTGTCATCGTCAATCGGATCTGGCAGCAGCATTTTGGCTCGGGACTCGTCGCGACGCCGAATGATTTCGGCTACAGCGGCGCGCGACCAACGCATCCGGAGTTGCTTGACTGGCTGGCCATCGAATTCACGGAACGCGGCTGGTCAATCAAAGAGTTGCATCGGCTGATCGTGACCTCAGCTACGTATCGTCAGTCGTCCCGTGAGACGTCCGGAAAACGGGCGATCGATTCCGAGAACCAGCTTCTCTGGCGACAGAACGTCCGTCGGTTGGATGCCGAGACGCTGCGCGACAGCCTGCTGGCCGTGTCGGGGCTGTTGAAGCCGTCTGTTACCGGAAAACCAGTTTGGCCGCCAGTCCCGGCCGAGTTGCTGAATGCTCAGCCCGCGATTCTCGAAGCGCTGGAGGGCAAGGACAGTGGCCGCATGCAGGGCTGGTACGCCGATCCTGTCGAGCAGACCGATGTCCGCAGCGTGTTCCTTGTTCGCAAACGTTGTCTGCCGATACCGTTCCTGCAGGCCTTCGATTTGCCGGACACCACGGTCTCGTGTGCTCGCCGAGACACGACGGTTGTCGCCCCGCAGGCGCTGATGCTGCTGAACAGCCCGGAAGCCATTCGCTATGCGGGCGCACTGGCCACCAGGATGAGCAATACGAAGGACAAGCTCAGCTTCGACGATGCCGCGAAGACCAGACAACTTGTGAACAAACTGTTTCGTACGGCGTTGAATCGAAGACCGACACCTCAGGAAATATCGCTGTCGATCGAGTTCCTGAATCGTCATGCCCTGCACCACCGTCCGGACGGTGATCGTGCGGGCTCGCTCGCACTGACCGATCTGTGCCGAGCGATCCTTAACCTGAACGAGTTCGCCTACATCGACTGAGCACTCCCACCATGACACCGAGACCCATGATGATTCCTCAATCACGCCGTGACTTTCTGACCCGGACCGGCGGCGGCTTTGCGAGTGTCGCGTTGACCGCTCTGCTGGCCGATGAACTGCGGGCGGCAGCGCCGAAGCACGCGCCGATCGATCCGTTGCAACCGCTGGCCGAACGCCGATCCGACTTCGTACCGAAGGCAAAGCGAGTCATCTTTCTGTTTCAATACGGAGGGCCTTCGACCTTCGATCTGTTGGATTACAAACCTGATTTGATCAGGCTGCATGGCAAGCCGGTTCCCGAATCGTTCAAAAAGAACCCGGATCGCGTTGGCGGCGTCTTCAATCATTGCAAGGACCAGCTGATGGCAGGTCCGTGGAAGTGGGCTCAGCACGGCCAGAACGGACAATGGATCTCCGAGTTGCTGCCGCACACAGCCAGGCATATCGACGAGCTGTGTCAGGTCCGATCGATGTACAGCGAAAGTTCCAACCACGCGCCCGCGACTTACCTGATGAATACGGGAGCGATCCTGAGTGGCCGGCCGAGCCTGGGTTCGTGGGTCACTTACGGACTTGGGTCCGTCAACCAGAATCTGCCCGGGTATGTGCTGCTGTACAAGGTCGGCGGATTGGGTGGCTCGGCCAACTGGAGCAATGCTTTTCTTCCGGCAGCGTTTCAGGGGACGCAGTTTCGGCATGCAGGTTCGCCGGTGCTGAACCTGCAACCGCCGAGTGAACTCGCTGCCGTGCAACGTTCGACACTGGACTTCGCGCAGACCCTGAATCGTCGGCATGCATCGGATCGACCGGGCGTGCTCGACCTCGATGGCCGCATCGCATCGTACGAGCTGGCGTATCGCATGCAGTCGAAGGCGCTCGACATTGGCGAGCTGTCGCTGGAGTCGAAACAGACGCAGGAAGCCTACGGGCTGCATGACCAGAACACGAACAAGGCTTTATTCGGCCGAATGTGTTTGCTGTCACGACGACTTGTCGAGAAGGGTGTGCGATTCGTGCAACTGTACAATGCCGTCGACAAGCTCGGCTGGGACGGGCACGAAAACAACACTGACTTCCACAACCGCAACGCCGCTCAGACGGACCAGCCGATCGCCGCGCTGCTTTCCGATCTGAAACAGCGCGGGTTGCTGGACTCGACGCTCGTCATCTGGGCTGGCGAGTTCGGCCGCACGCCGATGATGCAGGGGAACAACGGCCGCAATCACAACCCGTACGGCTTCACGATCTGGATGGCTGGCGGCGGCGTGAACGCTGGCAGCGTGATCGGTTCGACGGATGAGATCGGCTTGCGCGCGGCCGAGCAACCTCAGCCCGTGAAGAACCTGCACGCAACGATCCTCACCGCACTGGGCCTGAATCCGGATGATCTGTTCTTCGAACACGCCGGAAGGCAGGAACGACTGACCGGAGTGGCTCAAAGCTGGAAAACCATCCCCGGTGTTCTGAGCCGGGACGTCCCGGCGGACGATGGCGTGGAAGGCTGAAGCTGCGGACCAGGGCAGCGCCGCCGGGTGTGCCATATGTGATGATTTTTTTGACGGCAACGAAAGAAATATAATGATGCAACAGCTGAAAGCCTGGTTCCTGATTCCGATTCTTGTCACGGCGTCGTGGGGCGCGGTGATCGCGGACGAGCCGGCCACATCACGGTGTTATTTGATCGGCAACTCGCTGACATGGGACACCGTGCCGTCGTTGTTGTCCGGCGATGTGCAGTGGCACGTCGATTGTGGAGTCAACCTGCCGTTCATCCATGCCAATCCCGAAAAGCCGTGTGTGAAAACATCGACCCTCTGGCCCCACGCGCTGCGTGACAGGCAATACGATGTCGTCTCTGTGCAACCTCATTACGGTTCGACATTGGCACAGGACGTCGAAACGATTTCGGCATGGATGACATTGCAGCCCAAAGCGGTGTTTGTCATTCATTCAGGCTGGGCATGGCACTCAAAACGTGCGGAGGAATTCGCGAGCTACGCACCACCGGAAGAGATGACACATAGTCCGGGCTATTTCCGCGCGCTGGTTGCCGAATTGCGTCGAGTGCATCCAGGACGTGAGATACGCCAGACACTTATGCAAAACCTGTTGGCGAAGATCGCCGAGGACATTGCCGCGAAGCAGGCTCCATTCGAAAAACTCGAAGACCTGTACCGCGACGCCATTCATTTGACTCACAACCACGGCAAATATCTCGCGCACAACGCGATGCGGCGTGCACTGGGACAGGCACCCTCTGCTGCCGGGTTCGAAAAGGCCAATCCCGACGTCAAGCTTTATCTGAATGGCGTGCTCGCTCGACTGGCGACAACTCCCGCCGATCAGGCGTTGCTGGTTCAAATCCTCTCGGTCGAGGAATCGATCGATCGTGCTGCGCTCATCGCAAAAGTCTCCGATCAGAAGCTGCAAGGCAAACTGGTCGCCCTGCTGCCGGAGATTGAACGAGCGACGGAGACGCGGCGCTGCACGCTGGCGCTGGACGCCGAGATCAAAGACATCGGCGGCAAACTGATCTGCACGCCGAGCGGGCCGCAGTGGCTTTATCTGGCGACGGGCGATGTCGGCACAGAAATCTTCGACGTGCCGACCGCGATCGACTTGTACAACGGCAACAATCCACTCAAGGGCAAAGGCGGGCGAAACGAGCGCGTCACCGACGAGTGGCTCAAGCGACTCTCGGCCCTCACGACTTTGCGAAGACTTGATCTGGCGAACTGTGCCATTCAGGGCGAAGGCCTGCAGCACATCGCCGCGCTCACCGGGCTGCGCGAACTCAATCTGACTTTGACACCCGTGACCGATGACGCCTTGAAACACATTGGCGGTCTGACCGAGTTGCGAAAGTTGGGACTGGCCTCGACCCAATGCAACGGTACCGGCTTTACGCATCTGAAAGCTCTGCGAAAGCTGGAGAGTGTGAATTTCCACTTCACGCCGCTCAACGACGCCGGGCTGCAGGCGATTTCACAAGTGCCGATTTCCGACCGACTGTGGTTCGCTCATACCCGGTTCACGGACGAGGGTGCCGCCCATCTGAAGAGCCAGACACAATTGAAACGCTGCGGCATCGGCAGTGCTGACAAGGCGAGTTCCGGGGAAGCCGTCGCTCCGTTGACCAAACTGCCTCTGGAAGACCTTGCTCTGCTCGACAACCAGGCGACTCCCATCGGCCTCGCCCACGCAACGGGAATCGCCACGCTCCGCCGACTCGACGTTTCACACGCTCCCACCGTAAACGATGATTCGATGCCGCTGGTGGCTCAGATGCCGATGCTGGAAGAGTTCAAACTCGGCAGCGCTCAGGTCACGGATGCCGGGCTGCTGTCGCTGGCGGCTTCGAAGTCGTTGAGGAAGTTGTCGCTCAGCGGCCTGAAGAACATTACGCCCGCTGGTATCGAACAGCTTCGAAAAGCCAGCCCCGAGTTGATCATTCAGACACAATAGCTTCAGCCGACTGCTCGAAGGTTTCCGGCCGAACGGATTTCCCAATGTGAAATTACCACCTGAAGAGCGGATCAAGAGTCTGGATGAACGATGAACAGTTGTCGGAGTTGTGGTTTGTAGCTGGACTCGCTAGCGTTCAGGCGGTCGCCAGTCGAATCCCGAAGTCTGGCGACTCCGGCTACGTTAAAATTCCGGCGACGACGTATTTGGCGGTGAATCTCGCCACCTCACGCTACAATATCACCGCAGAAGACGCTGAGGATCGCAGAGTAGAGATTCTCTGCGTTCCCCCCGCGTCCTCTGCGGTCAAGTTCCTCTCGAATGCTCAACCACGGCGAACAGGACAACTCAACAATGGCTCAATTCCTCGGTCAAAAGTGGCTTCTGAACCGCAGGCATGTGTTGCGTGGGGTGGGTGTTTCGCTCGCCCTGCCGTTACTGGAATGTATGCGTCCGCTGCGCGCCGCGGAGACTGCGTCGCGGGCAAAGCGGAGCGTGTTTATCTATCTGCCGAACGGTGTGAATACGATCGACTATCAGATCACGCAGGCCGGCGAAGGATACACGTATTCGAAGTCACTGATGCCGCTGGAGAAACATCGAGCGAACATCACACCAATCAGCGGACTGCACCATCCGCATGGACTCGGGCATCATCATAACTGCAGCAGCATTTGGCTGACCGGTGGCAAAATCGGGCAGTCAGAACGGAACACGATCTCTGTCGATCAGCTGATGGCTCACGTCACCGCGCCGCAAACCCGGTACTCGTCGATTGAGATGAGCAATCAGGGACATTCCCTCGCGTATACAGCGGACGGGATCGGCCTTCCTGCTCAGGGGAATCCGGGCGTAGTGTTTCGAGATATGTTCACGGAACCCAAAGGCGGCATCGAAAAACAGCGACGTGGCTTGCAGTGGCGAGGCAGCATTCTTGATGCAATTCTCGGAGAAGCTCAGACTCTGGGCGATCAACTGGGGCAGGAAGACCGCGGTCGACTGGAGCAGTACTTGACATCGGTGCGAGAAATTGAAGTTCGCACCGAACGCGCTGACAAGTGGCTTGATACGCCGCGCCCGGTCGTCGATCCTGGCGTGCAGTCAAAATTGAATCGCGACATTTCGCTCGATCGTCTGGGCGAATATCTCCGCACGATGTACGACATCATCGTCCTGGCGTTCCAGACCGACATGACTCGCGTGGCAAGCTTCAGCACAGGCAACGAAGGAAACGGACCGGCCGTCCCGGAAATCGGCATCAAGCAGGATCGGCATTCGTTGTCGCATCACAACGCGAATCCGAAACTGATGAAGGACCTGACGGCGAGTGACACGTTCAACATTCAACAGTTCAGCTATTTCCTGGACCGATTGAGTTCCGTGCAGGACGCTGATGGCCCGCTGCTTGATTCGACAATGGCTCTTTACGGCAGCGGAATGGCATTCGGCCACAGTCACGGCAACGCGAATCTGCCGCTGATCCTTGCGGGTGGCGGTGGGCTGGGCATCAGGCACGGCCAGCACATCGACTACAACGCCCAATCGAATCCGGAAGGTTACACGTATGACCTCGACACGGCTGCCAATCACTACGCCATCTGCCACAACCCGGTAAACAGCAAAGGGCATCTCAGCAACCTGCTGTTGACGATGGCTCAGAAGATGGATGTGAAAACTGACAGCTTCGCCGACAGCAATGGTGGGCTTTCGGAGATCGTGTCGTAGAAACCGCTGATTATCGTAGCCGGATTCGCCAGAAATCGGTCGCTTGCCTGCACACGTTCCGAAGTCTGGCGACTCCGGCTACATGGAATGCGGCCCGACCGATGAACTTCAGTACAAACGCATTAACCTCTCCGAGTACCTCACATGATTAGCGTTCATCAGCGTGCATTAGCGGTGCTTGGTTTTTGCACACTGACCTTGCCGTCGCTCGCTCAGGAGAAAGAGCCCTTCGTACCGCAGCCCGGGCAGTTCCCGCCAGCCGGAAGCGGCACGTACCTCGCGGGCGAACTGGTCATCATGGATGCGGCCAATCGTCGAGGTGGCTTGCGTCTGGATGGCAACGAGCCTCATGATCGCTATCACCGCGGGCCGCTGCATTACTTCGCGATGCTGCCGTATGGAATGATCACGTACAACGGCGCGCCGGCCGAGTTGCGTGACATCCCGCTCGGCACGCACGTACACGGCTATTTCTATGTGCCACCGGTTGGTGAAGAAGCGACGATCCCGCCACAGCCGGAGGACATGGAGAAGTACGACATCAAACACAACCATGCCGTGTCGCTGGAGGACGACTTCAGTTTCTACCAGCGTCATGGACAGAGTTGGAAGGTCGTGTCGATCGATCCCAACAAAGGAAAAATCGACGTCGCACCGGCGGGTCGAATGGCCAGGGACGGGATCAACACGCAGTACACCTTCGACATCGACGACGTCTCAAAGGTCTGGAGAGGCCGAACGCTGGTCGACCTTGCGGACATCGCGCCGCAGCAGGTCGTGCAGTTTAATCTCGGCTGGTCGCCGGGTTGGCGAGACCGGGAATTCAAAGTTTCGGAAATCTGGCTCGACGAAGCGAGTCGCACTTTCGCGACGGATCTTCAGCGTCGCCGTCATGTGAAATATCAGAAACAGCGCTGGCTTCCGGGTTGGATCGACACTGTGGAAGACAACGACTTCGGCGGCGGGACTGTCACACTCACGCTGTTTGGCGGCATGGATCCGTCGCTGTATGCCGACTTGAGAGCGACGCAGGACAAAGGCTTCGGTGTGGCCGTTGCCGAGAAGTCGTTGCGCACGTGGTTTCACCGCAGCGATAAGAAGATTGGTCAGGTCATTGAATGGAAAGAAACAGAGAATTCTCCGCCCGGCAGCAGCGGAATTCAGGTCCATATGAAGTTCACCGAACTCCTTGACGGTTACCGACCAGGCCGCTGCGTTCGCGTCAAAAGCCATGCCTGGATTTTCGTCACGATGCCGTCGGAAGAACGCGTGAAGACAATTGAGGAGCGAAAGCGAGCAGCCGTGTTCAGCATCCCGTAGCTCAGGCGGCGCATCTGATGGTACGCAAAGGGTCGGGAGTCTTTTTCGGGCGGGCGGCGTCCCATGTGCACAGATCAGCGACCGAAAAAGACTCCCGACCCTCTCACGAATGACAGCTACATTAACTGGTGAGCCACATGAAATCAGTCGCCACAAAATCCCTGATCGGCCCTGCGTTCGCATTTCTAAGCCTGCTGCTGGCGCTCCCTACAACACTTGACGCAGCCGACGAAATTGCGACGGGGTTTGAACAGACCATGCAGCCGTTCTTTCAGACGTACTGCCTGCGCTGTCACAACGCACAGAAGCAGGAGGGGAAATTCCGACTCGACACGCTGTCGCGCAACTTCTCCGACCAAACGATCGCTGAGCGGTGGAGCGAAGTCGTCTTCCGCATGAATTCCGGCGAGATGCCGCCGCAGAAAGAGCCGCAGCCCAAATCGAAAGAACTGGGGGGAGCCGTTGACTGGCTCTCGACGCGCATCAGGGAAGGCGAGGCAGCGCGGATGGCTCGGCGCGGGCCGGTCGCACACTACCGGCTGAGTCGCGAGGAATACGGTCACACAGTCTACGACCTGCTGGGCGTCTACTTCGACGTCAACCAGCCGGGCGCGTTCAACGAAGATCCTCGCTGGCACGGGTTCGAGCGCATCGGGTCGCTGCTGACACTCTCGCCTTCACATGTCCATCGATACTTTCGAGCGGCGGAGACGGTGCTGTCGCGAGCCTTTCCAGAACAGCAACCGAAATCGCAGAAGAGCCGGCGCGAAGCCAACACCGGTCAGGAAAGCTGGTTGCAGGAACAGGGCCTTACCGGACCGGTGCGCTGGCCCGTTTGGCCGGGACACGGTAAGCACCTGGTCAGTGCGAGTGCTCCGGGGTTGTATCGAATACGAATTCAACTCAGCGCGCTGCCGTCGTTCAAGGGCCGCCTGCCGCATCTCGCGCTGTGGCATCATCAATTGAAGCGCTCGGTCGTTGGCCTTGATGTTGACGCGGCAGAAGGCCAACCGAAGATCATCGAAATTGAAACCTTTCTGCCTGAGGGCAATTTCAATGTGATGAACGAGTCGCCCGGAATGCTGGCTGACGGGCAGACCCCGCGGGTGGACGAGTTCCCGTTCGTCAACACGAAAATCAGCCGACCGAATCGACCGACGGCCTATCGGCTGTTCAACGACGAAGGGCAGCTGATCTTTCCGCTGTTGATTGTCGATTGGGTGGAAACGGAAGGCCCCATCGTGCTGGAAGCCGACGAGAAAAAACGCGACGGACTGATTCCCGCAAAGGATGGCGATTTGATAGCAGCCCGCAACTGTCTGAAACGATTCACGATGCGTGCCTGGCGTCGTCCCGTGACCGACGCGGAACTCGATCGCTACCTGAAACTCATCGAAGGCGAACTGGCGGTTGGCGAAAAGTTCCGTGCCGCCTACCGTGCCGCGATGGTCGCTGTGCTGACTTCGAAGAATTTCTATTACCTTGAAGAAGGCTCGCCAACGCAGCGTCGCGCGACAGTCACCGACTGGGAACTCGCCTCGCGGCTCTCGTATTTCCTGTGGAGTTCAATGCCCGACGACGAACTCTTCGACCTTGCAGAAAAAGGCGAACTGCATCGCCCGGAGGTTCTGCGAGCTCAACTCGCGCGGATGCTCGGTGATTCCAGGATCGGCCGGTTCACAAAATCGTTTCCGCGTCAGTGGCTGCAGCTGCATCGCGTCGGAGCGTTTGCGCCGGATGCGAGTCTGTATCCCGACTACGACAAGTGGCTCGAACAGAGCATGGTGCTGGAGACGACTGGCTATTTCGGCGAAGTGTTTTCGAAGAACCTGCCGCTGCGCGAGTTCCTGGTTTCGGACTGGACGATGATGAATCCGCGGCTGGCCATGCACTACGGTCTGCCTCGCCCGAACGCCTCGGACCTGCAGCGCGTGTCGCTGCAGCCCGAGCACCATCGCGGCGGACTGCTGACGCACGCTTCAATTCTTTCGCTCACATCCGACGGCACGCGACATCGTCCCGTGCATCGTGGCGTGTGGGTTTCCGAAGCAATCTTCGGCCGCACGCCTCCACCTCCTCCGCCCAATGTCGAACCGCTGGCACCGACTCCCAGTGAACAGCCCAAGGCGACGATCCGGATGCATCTGGAAGCCCACGCGACACACGCAACCTGTGCTTCCTGCCACCAAAAGATCGACCCGCTCGGCTTCGCCTTTGACAACTTCGACGCGATCGGTCGGTGGCGCACCACTGAGCAGGTCGAAGGTGGCCAGGGAGATGATCCTGCTGTGAACGCCAGCGGCACGCTCCCCGACGGTCGCACGTACAACGGCGCGAACGAGTTCCAGCAGTTGCTTGTTCAGGACGCGGATCGATTCGCCGAAGCCTTCGTCGAACAGCTCGCCACCTATGCTCTGCGCCGCGTGATGACCATCGACGATGCCGCACAGATCAAGGCGATCACGGCAGAAAGCAGAATAGATGACTACACACTCCGCACCGTCATCGAGAACTTCGTCTTATCAGAGCTGTTCCAAAAGAGATGAGTATGGAAACCGGTCCCACGTTCTTATTCGTCGCCGGACTCGCCAGACTTGGGATTTTCCTGTTGCAACCGAAGTCTGGCGACTCCTGCTACGGAGCGAAATGTTGCGTTTTTCCGGCCAGTCGAGCGGTCGTCAGAACTTCTCGCGGAAAAGCGGCCTCGGGCGCTCTTCCAGGCTACAATCGCGGTCCCTCCACTGCTGCCTTCCTGTTGTTTCCGCCTCGCTCGAAGTCCCCCGGTATGAACGTTCGACTCGCAACTCTCGTTGCCGCGCTGCTGTTTCCATTGATTCCCAATTCGCTCTCCGCACAGGACTCAAAAGCAGCCGGTCGACGAGGCCGGTATCGAATTCTTCGAAGCGAAGATTCGGCCTGTTCTGCTGCAGCACTGTTACGAGTGCCATTCTGCCGAAGCGAAGAACGTCAAAGGCGGACTGCTGGGCGATATTACCGAAGTCCATGTCTGGCATCCGGGGCACTCCTGGCCGAACGGCATTGATCGCCCCGCTAAAAGTGATCCTGTTCCGGACGGCTTCGACTGGAATTTCTGGTTAGGCTCAGCTCCCGAGCGTCCGTATCACAACGACATCTATCATCCCGGCAAATGGCGCGGCTGGTACGACTTTGGCGGAGGCTCGATTGCCGACTTCTGTTGCCACGGTTTTCAGCTGGCGTACCGGGCACTCGATCTCGACGCGCCGACGCGAATCGAGGCCACGGGCGAGAACCTGGGACACGAATCGTTTCCAACTCGCTGCACTGTGACTTACGACTTCCCGGCCAAAGGACAGAGAGGTCCGGTCAAGCTGATCTTTTACTCGGGTGACAAACACCTCCCACCAGACGACATTACGCGTGGGCCAGTCGGTTCGACCGGCTGTCTGGTCGTTGGGACCGAAGGAACACTCTCCGCAGGCCTTTGGAATACGGACTGCAATGTTCGGTTGAAGGGTGCCAGCGGCTTTCAGGATGCCAATCAACCTGAAGTCGCCAGGATCGCCAGGACTCAACCAAGGATTGACACCGAGGTTCTCAAGTGGGATCCCAAACTGGCTGCAAAGGGAGAACGCCCGCGCTGGAGTCGAGTGAACAACTCGCATATGTTCGAGTGGGTACTGGCCTGTGCGGGCGACGCGAAGTCGTACTCGCCGTTCGAAATTGGAGCCCGCATCACGGAAGTCGGAATGCTTGGAGTCTTGGCGTTCCGGATGCAAAAACCCATTATCTGGGATGCAGAGAATCGCCAGGCTGTGGGCCTTCCCGAAGCCGATACGATCATCGATCCCAAACCGTCCACAGACCGTTTTCTTCCGTGCTAACCACCGTCGTTTTCAGGACCAGGGAAAGGATCACTGTAATGTACCGCACACCATCCGCTGTCGCCTTTGTTCTCCCGCTTCTCTTCCTTTGCAATGCTGCCATGGCTCAGAAGTTAACATCGAATATCCCGTACATTGAGAACGGCCACGAACGGCACGTGCTCGATATCTACGCGCCCGAAGAGCCGGCCAGTAAGAGCCTGCCTGTCATGTTCTGGATTCACGGCGGCGGATGGCAGCAGGGCGACAAGAGTGATGTGGCACTCAAGCCGAAGGTGCTGACCGAGCGAGGATTCATCTTTGTCTCGACGAATTATCGGCTTCTGCCTGACGCGACAATGGAGGAACTGACGGATGATATCGCCAAATCGTTCGGTTGGGTCCACAGGAATATCGCCAAGTATGGAGGCGACCCCGAGCGAATTTTTGTCGGCGGCCATTCGGCCGGTGCGCAGTTAGCGGCATTGATCTGCATCGACGATCGCTACCTGAAGAAAGAAAGCGTGTCGTTTAAGGTTCTCAAGGGCTGCGTGCCGGTGGACGGTGATACTTACGATATTCCCAAGATCATCATGACGGCGGAACATCGTCAAACGCTATACGGCGGCAGAATGTATACCTTCGGGCATCGGCAAAAATTCGGGAACGACCCGGAAAAGCACATCGACTTTTCCGCCGTGACGCATGTCGCCAGGGGAAAGGACATACCTCCGTTCCTGCTTCTGTACTTCCCCGGAAATCCGGATACGCGAGCTCAAGCGACGCGTCTGGAGAGCGTGCTGCGCTCAGTGGACATTCCGGCCCGCGCCTACGGCAAGAATGACAGCAACCACAGTCGCCTGAACAACGATCTCGGCAAACCCGACGACCCCGCAACGAAGGAATTTTATAAGTTCCTTGATCCGCTGGTCGGTCGAAAATAGCCGTCGTATTCGTAGCACGTGCGGCTGGCGACCCACTCACATCGAATTCATCAAGGGCGCGAAATCAGTTGTCGAATCGCAGAAGCCTCATTTCCTGGCGCGTGACGAATAGCTCAATGCCGCTGAGTAGCCTGGTGCTGCGATGAAGGTGAGTTTGGGTTTTTTCTCGTTGAGATCCCAGACAATGACTTCGCCGTCAAAGCCTCCTGAAGCAAGCCGCTTTGTGGCCGGGTGCCAGGTAACCGAGACTGGTGAATCTTTGTGTCCGGTCAGCGAATGGAGCTGCTTGTGTGACTCAACTTCAAATTGCCGCACGGTTTTGTCCGCGGACGATGTGAACAGAAATTCACCGACGATCTGTAGCCTGAAGACCTCGCCGCCGAAACCGATATCAGATGTTTTCACCGCGTCGGCAATCTTCCACCGATGAATTCGTTTGTCGTCTCCGCTCGAAAAGATTTCTGTGCCCGCAGGGTGAAACGCTACGCCTCGAACTGGTTGTCCGTGGCCTGAATAGGTCGCCACCAGTTCCCCCGTCGTCGCCTCGAATATTTTGACCGTCTTGTCGCGGCTGCCGGATGCGATCTTCGTGCCATCGCTGTTCCAGGCAACCGTCGTGACCCAGTCGGCATGACCCGCGATCGTCAGCAGTCCCCTGCCCGTCGCCGCATCGAACGTCTTCAGCGATCCGTCCGTTACTGCCACAACAAGTTGGTCACCCTTCGCGTTGAATGCCGCATCGAGCACGACATCGGACTCTGCACCGAACGCTCGCAGCAGTTCACCGGTTTCGGGGTTGAACAGTCGCACTTCACCGAGGCTGCCGGGCGAGCCGCCGGCGGCGGCCAGAGTCTTGCCGTCCGGACTGATTGCCAGAGCGTAAGTGCGCCGGCCGACGTTGCTGATGCGACGCAACAGTTCGCCGGTTTCGGCATTCCAGACTGTCAATTCGTGGTAGCCGCCAGCGATCAGGGACTTGCCGTCATGACTAAAGACCAGCGCTGAAACGGGAATGGTGAATGGATACGATTCCGGAGCTGGTGGATGTGTAGGTGCGGGAACGATTGAAATCAATGGTGCGTCAGGGTTGTCGCCGTCGAATTTTGCGCCGGCTTCGATCCATCGTTTGAACATAGCGATTTGCTCCGCGGGCAGTGGATCGCTTTCGGGCGGCATCCGTTCGTCAGCATCGTCGGAAACAAGACGGTGAAAGACCTCGCTTTTCTCGAGCATGCCCGCGGTAAAACCGACGCTGCCGGATTCGCCTTTCTCAAAGGCTCGGGTGAATGAATCAAGCCGAAAGCCGCTTTCGGCGGTTTTGTCACCATGACAGCCAACGCAGTTTTTGATCAGGATGGGAGCCAGGTCTTCCCGGAAGCTAACGTCGTCTTCGGCATGGGCTGGTGCCGAGACGAATACGATTGCCAGGAAAACGAGCAACGAGATGGAAATAGTTCCTCGCCGGTGAAGGGAAATGGCTGCGGATGCCATCTCGTATGCGACGGAATTTTTGCGAGTCCCGCTACGAGGGTGATCGGTCGGCAACATGAATTTAGCTGTACTGCAGAGGAATTGGCTTCGCTTTCACCAGTGTGAAGGGGCGATTCTGCTGATCGTGCAGTTCGGTCGCCGGATCAATTCCAAGGAGATGATAAATTGTGGCGACGAAATTCGCCGGCTCGACTGGCGAATCGGCAGGATAAGCACCAAGCTTGTCGGAGGCACCATAGACCTGACCGCCCGCAATTCCCGCACCTGCCAGTGAGATCGTATAGACATCGGGCCAGTGCTCCCGGCCGCCGTTCTTCAATGTGACTTTGGGCGAACGACCGAATTCAGACGCCACAACGACCAGAGTTTCTTCCAACTGACCAGTGGCTTCGAGGTCCGTCATCAGAGCGTGAAACGCCAAATCGTACGGTGGAATCAGATCTTCTTTTAACGCTTTGAAGTTGTTCCAGTGCGTATCCCACGCAAATCCGTTTCGCCCCTGAACGCGTTCCCAGTTGCATTGAACCAGGCGAGTCCCTGCGTCCAGGAGCCGCTTGCCCAACAACACCGATTGGCCGAACAGATTGCGACCGTATCGTTCTCGTGTCTCTTTATCGACGCTGGCTAAATCAACCGCTTTGCGAACCGCTTCGGACCCGATGACTTCCAACGCCTTCGTCTGGTTTTCCTGAAGCGAATCAGCCAGTCGATTTGCTTTCAATAATTCTGTCTGTTGATTCAACTGGTCCACCAGGCGCAGACGCCGACGAATCGCATCCGGCTCGATACTTGGCGCCAACGGTAGATGCTTGAGTTTGAAGTCGTCGTCGTTGGGGTTGCCGCCGGTCAGCATCGGGTCATATTTGCCGCCAAGAATTCCGGCGAACTGACCTGCGCGTCGTCCGCCCGCAACGTCCATCCGATGCGGAACCAGAACGAAGGGAAACATCGGACCATCACCTGGCGCAAGACGCGCGATGCACGAACCGAAGTGGGGCTTGTCCTGACGCGACATCGAATTCACATCCGGTACCGAACCGGGATACTTCTCGCCAGTGAACATCCAATACGAACCGCGACCGTGATCGTTATGTTCGTGGTGCATGGAACGCACCAGTGCCGTCTGGTGCATGTGTTTGGCAGAATGAACACAATGTTCGCCGAACCGGATTCCTGGAACGGTGGTTTCGATCGTGGAGAACTCGCCGCGAATTTCCGCTGGCGTGTCCGGCTTGGGATCAAACATGTCGTGCTGCGGATGTCCACCCGACAGATAGAGAATGATGCAATTCTTTGCCCGCCCAAAGCCCGGACCATGCTTCGCCCGGTCCGCGTCAGAAACGGTTCCCGCCTGAGCAACCAGGTCTGACAAGCCAATGCCAGCCATGGAGAGCCCACCGATGCGAATCATTTCGCGGCGCGTGACACCCAACGAGGGTTGCAAGAGTGAGCGGCCGAACATGTTGTGCATAATTCCCCTCAAAGCTGGCGATCTGCAAAGACCCAGCAAAAATCAAGGTCGATCGTGGTATGATTCAGTGCTTTAGAGTAGCATAATAGGCATTATTGACCGTTACTAAAAAGCTCAACGTGACCAGTTTTTGTCAAGAGTAGCCTCCGCGTGTCCTGTTGAACACCGTCGAAGAATTCAATGGAGCAGGATTTTCGGCGGTTGGTAGTCGGAATCCCTCCACTTATTTCGCGGCGCTCGGAAAGGAAAGACTTGAAGACAAGACAGCATTTCGCCGTTTGCGCGGTTGTCATTTTCATCTTAGCGATACAGTTCGCGGCGTGCGTTTCGGCGGAGACGAAAGTACATGTTGCGGGACCGTTCATTGAACACATTTCGCCTCCCACACTTTGTCGCGGCCGCACAAACCACATTCACGTGTTCGGACGTGAATTGGACGGAGCGCTGGACCTCTGGACCTCAACCCCCGGAGTAGAAATAAAAGCCAGTGTCAGCGGCCAGAGCGATTCGCAACAGGGTTCGTTCGATGTTGAAGTTCCTGCCGATGCCCCGTTAGGTCTGTATGGTTTGCGAGTCGCCACAAGAAGCGGGCTCAGCAACGTTCACATTTTTCTGATCGATGAGTTACAAGCGGAGTTGCGAACCGACACCACTTCGTCGGAGACCGAATTGCTCGGGATGAAAGTCGAACTGCCTGCTGCGATCCACAACACGTGCCGCGCAGCCACGATCGATCGGTATGAAATCGAAGTGACGTCCGGCCAGAGCGTTACTTTCGAAGTTGTGGGGAATCGCTTTGGAAAAGATTACGACCCGCTTGTCACAATTCGTGATTCTCAGGGTCGCTTCGTTGCTGAACACGACAACGATGCGGGTTTGTTCTTCGACTGCCGCTTTCAGCATATGTTCACGACAGGCGGAATCTTTTATGTCGATGTACGGGATGCTCGTTTCTCGGGCGATCCTGCCTGGCACTACGTCCTGCGAATGGGCGATTTTCCTGTCGCTCGAGTGGCCGTGCCTTCCAGCGTGACGCCTGGAAAAATCTCCACGCTGCTGCTTCCTCAAATCGGTGAAAACACTGCAGCGGTCAGCACCGACGTTACGTTGTCTGCGGACGCTCCCGCCGGTTGGTTCTTTCAGGAACTGCGCCTGACGTCGCAGGAAACTCAGACGCAGGGATTGGCAACCTGGCTTCCACTGTGTGTGGGGCACGGCGAAAACAAGGTGGAGACGGAACCGAACGATGCTCGCGATGCATCAACTCCAGTGACGTTGCCCGCAATTTTGCATGGCGTGTTGGGCACAGTGGGAGACCATGACTGGTTCAGCTTCGAATTGAAGAAAGGTCAGGCCATCACGGTCAGCAGTGAAGCTCATCGACTTGGTTCGCCAGCCGATTTGGAGTTGGTGCTTTTCAACCCCGACGCCCGAGACGTGCAGCGGGTTGATGATGTCACTGTTCGCGACGGCCGAAAGTCCGGGACGATCGAAGCCAGATTCGATTTCACATCGCAGCACGATGGAACTCATCATCTGTTGGTTCGCGATTTCGCAAGTGATGGAGGCCGGGCTTTTGCTTATCGTGTTGAGGTCGCCGACAGCGGTCCGATGATGGAGTTGAGAGCTGAAGTGGCGCGGGTCACGCTACCGCGAGAAAACCAGCAGCCGATTCCGCTCAACGTGACGCGAACACGTTTCGACGGTCCGATCGAACTGGAGTTACTCGGGGCTCCGACGGGTGTCGTATTAGAACCAACAACCATTCCCGCCGGCGTTTCCGAATTCGTCTGTCAAATAAAGGCCGATAGATCCGCGTCCGAAGGCCTTGCCACGATGCAGATCGTCGGGCGATGGAAGTCTGAAGATCCAGAAAAGGATTTGACCGCAACCGCAGTTGCGACGACCCACCCGCTGATCGACCGACGAGTTAAAGACAAAGACCTCCGAGAATCTGAACTTCGTGTCGACCAACGGAATCCGCCGCCGTCACTGACGAACCAGATCGCTCTGTTGATCACGCCGATCGCTCCCTTCGACGTGCAGATTCCCGAGGCCGAATTGCTGATTACCAAGTATGTCGATGGCGAGTTTCCGATCGTTACCGCTCGCGCCGACGGCTTTGCCTATCCGATCACATTCACCGCTGCCGGAGGACAAATCGGCCCCGAGTCCGAAGAACGCAGCAACGTATTCTTGCGTTTTCCGACGGCCACTTCGGATGAACTCACAGTGTCGGGTTTGGTGTTCAATCGGATTCTGACGCAGCACGCAAAGTTTCGAGTCGATCTGAGTGCCACGTCCACTGCCGGTGATCGGCGCATCACTCTGAACCGATCGTTCGACCTGGATGTCCAACCTGCGTTCTCGCCGAAGCCCGAAACGGAGAACGTCGAAATCGAAGTCGGTGGCACGGCAACGTTTCGCTTTTTCGCTCATCGCACGTCGGCTTTCGACGGAGCGGTCACGCTGAAACCGTCCAATTTGCGTGGCTTCGAATTTGCTGAGTCGTTCGAAATTCCCGCGGGACAACCGCATGTTGATATTCAGTTCAAAGCAGCGCCGGGGACATCTCCGAACCGTTATCAATTCCGCATGACGGCACGTGGAAATGTTGGCAAGTATGAGGAAGAAGTGAACGGCCCGAACATCTCGATTACGATCAGGAAGCCTGAGGAGCCAAAGCAATGATCGCCAGCCGTGCTGATTTAAAACATTGCAGCCATTGCGCGAGCTCCGCGAAAGGATACTTCGTTGTCGGGTTGATCGTTTTGCTGGCGGCGCAATTGCCGGCTGCTGAGCCGATTCTGACTGAACTTCAGGTGGCTCCCGCCGCGTTCACACTTTCCAGTGGCCGAGCTCGACAACAGTTGCTGGTGACGGGAAAATTTTCCGGCACCGACGAACGTGAGGAGGCTGATCTGACTCGCATGGCGACCTTCGAAAGTCTCACTCCTTCCGTTGCTCTGGTGACGTCGACCGGAATCGTCGTACCGAACGGATATGGCAGCACGCAGATCGTCATTCGCTACGGCAACAGGAAAGTGCTGGCTGATATTAACGTCGATGGCATCGCTGCCGCCGATCCCATCGACTTTGAAACCGAAGTGATTGCGTCTCTGAGTCGCGTTGGCTGCAACTCCGGTGCGTGCCACGGTTCGCCGCAAGGTAAGAACGGTTTCCGGCTGAGTCTACGCGGCTTCGATCCGGCTGTGGACTTCGCGACGCTGACTCTGGAAGGATTCGGTCGCCGCACCGACCGGTTCTCGCCAGACGACAGCCTTGTGCTGAACAAGGGCCTGGGGCGGATCAGCCACAAAGGCGGCGTTCGCTTTCGTCCAACGGATTCGACTTACCAAACGCTTCGAACGTGGATCGCTCAAGGCTGCCAGCCAAGCGCCGTGAGAACCAGCGCTGTCAAGAATGCTCCCCCGGAACCCAAACGCAAACTTGACCGTCTGGAAGTCCAGCCGACCCAGCGTCGGCTGGCATCTTCGCATCCGCAACAACAGCTCGTGGTTCGAGCGCACTATAGTGATGGTACCGTGCGCGACGTGACGAATCTAGCGGTGTTTACATCCAGTAATCCTGCGGCGACCGTAACGGCGGACGGTTTCGTTGAATTTCACACCACGTCGTCCACGCCGATCCTGGTTCGCTTTCTTGATCAAATCCAGAGCTCCGAACTGACGTACGTTGAGCGTGATCCGGAATTCGTTTACGCGTCACCACCCGTGCTGAACTTCGTGGATCAGCACGTGTTCGCCAGGCAAAAAGATCTCCAGCTTCTGCCCGCCGAACGGACGACCGACGCGGTTTTTCTGCGCCGAGTCTATCTCGATGCTATCGGGACACTGCCCAGTTCAGATGAAGCAAAGGCCTTTCTCGATTCGCCCGATCAGGTGAAGCGATCGAAGCTCGTTGATGCTCTTCTGGAGCGTCAGGAGTTCGCCTGGTTTTGGGCATTAAAATGGGCCGACGTGATGCGCGGCAGCGATGTTACGATCAGCCGTCGCGGTGTTCACAGCTTTCACCGTTACCTTGTGGAATTGTTTCGCGACGACCGCCCCTTCAACGATTTCGCACGCGAAACGCTGACGGGCCTGGGAAACACGCTGCATCGACCGGCGACAAACTTCCATCGTATTGCTCGCACCCCCGAAGACGCTGCCGAAGCCATGGCTCAGTTGTTCCTTGGCGTGCGGATTCAGTGCGCAAAATGCCACAATCATCCTTTTGAAGCGATCACACAGAACGATTACTACGGTCTCGCCGCGTACTTCGCGCGTGTAAAATTCAAGGGCAATCAATTTGGACTTGATGACGAAATTGTCTACCTGGATCGCCGCGCCGAAATGAGGCACCCGTCAAAAAACAGCAACGTCGAGCCTGTCGCGTTCGGTGAGCCTGCCGGCGAACTGGAACCGGATGACGATCGTCGTGACGTGCTGGTCGACTGGCTGACTCGTACAGACAATCCGTACTTCGCGCGAGCCACCGTCAACCGTGTTTGGTTTCATCTTCTCAAACAAGGTATTGTTCATCCGGTCGACGACTTTCGTGCCACGAATCCACCATCCAATCCCGATCTGCTGGACGCACTGGCTGAGGAATTCGAAACGAACGGCTACCGCGTCAAGCCGATCATTCGCGCGATCCTGAAATCGAACACGTATCAACTCAGCGCAAGACCACCAGCTCATCAGTCGCCGAAAGCCGCGGCTGCCGGTCGGTACTTCACCCATGCCGCGGTCGAAATGCTCTCGGCGGAACAAGTGCTCGACGCAGTGTCAGCGACGACCGGCGTAGCAGCGTCGTTTCCCGGTCATCCGCATGGAACTCGCGCGATCGAGCTGGCGGAAGGTGCCGTGGATCATCCGTTTCTGCAGGCGTTTTCGAAGCCGGTGCGCGATGTCATCTGCGAGTGCGCTCGTGAAGATGAACCGACGCTGAATCAGGTGATTCATCTGCTGAACAACCCCAGGATTCTTGGCGACATTGCTTCCAGTCAAAGCCGAGTGAGCCGCTGGGTTGGATCCGACATGCAGGATGCAGAAATCCTGGATGCAATGTATCTTTCCTCGTTAAGCCGTTATCCCGCGACCGCAGAACGCCAACTCCTGACAGACCACCTCGCTCAGACCCCGGATCGTCTTACCGCATTTCATGACCTGCAACACGCCCTCCTCAATTCAAACGAATTCCTCCTGCGGCATTAGCGCTGCAATGGCTCGCCGCGTGCGTCGCGACGCGTCGTCTCACATCGATCACTTTAGCCTCTGGTAATTATCAATGCGATCATTGTTGGTCCTTCCGATACTTCTTCTCCTGTCGTCGATGACGTCAGCGGGCGAGTCATCGTCGAATCCAAACTTTCGCCGTGATGTTCAGCCGCTGCTGAGCCGTTATGGCTGCAACGGATCAGGCTGCCACGGCAAGGCCGAAGGGCAGAACGGATTCAAGCTGTCAGTCTTCGGATTCGCGCCGCGCGACGATTACGATGCGCTCGTGAAGGAAGGTCGTGGTCGACGGGTTTCGCCGGCAGCACCCGATCACAGTTTGTTCCTGCAGAAGATCTCGGGAGGATTGCCTCACGGTGGCGGTGTGCTGATCAAAAAGGAGTCACATGACTTTCAAACGATCCTGAACTGGATTCAGGGCGGTATGTCGATTGGCGATGCCGAAGAATCTCAGGTCGTCAAAATCGAAGTGACTCCGCGTCAGCAGGTGATGAAGAGTGGCGAAAAACAGCAGATGAAAGTCATCGCGACCTATGCAGATGGCACAACAATCGACGCGACGCGATTGGCTCGATTTCAAAGTAACAATGAAGCCCTGGCCTCCGTCGACGAACATGGGATGATCACCGTTGGAGATCGTCCGGGGCAGGTCGCGGTGATGGCCAGCTTCATGGGGCCGGTCGGCGTATTTCAGGTACTGATTCCCCGTGCAGAAAAACTCGAAGCCTGGCCAAAGCTGCCGGAAAACAACATCATCGATCAACTTGTTCACACAAAACTGAAAAATCTGAACATCATCCCGTCAGCGGCCGCCTCGGACGAAGAATTCCTGCGGCGTGTTTATCTTGATGTGATCGGAACGCTGCCGACCGTCGAAGAGGCTCGACGATTTCTGTCCGACGCGGACCCGCAGCGACGATCGAAACTGGTTAAAACTCTGCTGGACCGCGAAGAATACGTCGACTATTGGGCTCTGAAGTGGGCTGATCTTTTACGCGTTGATCGCGAGTCGCTGGGTCACCAGAGTGCGTTTCGTTATTACTCCTGGATCAGACAATCAGTCGCCGATGACAAGCCCTATGACAGGATGTTGCACGAGCTACTGACGGTAGAAGGCCCGCTGTCGGAGAGTCCTCAGGGATATTTTTATCAGGTCGTGAAGAAGCCAGACGAATTGGCGAGTACCGTTTCTCAGGTGTTTCTGGGCGTGCGAATTGAATGTGCTCAGTGTCACCATCATCCGTTTGATCGCTGGAGTCAGCAGGACTTCTATGGGATGCAGGCTCACTTTACACAGGTGAAACAGAAGTCGGGGCCGCACGGCAGTGTGCTGTTTACCGAGGGCCAGCCGACAACTCGTCATCCCAGAACGCAGGAAGTCGTGCAACCCTTCGGCCTGGGACAGGAGATGCCGGAAACCGAACCGGTTGGTGATCGCCGGAAGGCTTTGGCGGGCTACCTGGCTTCCGAACAGAATCCCTGGTTCTCCCGAAATCTGGCCAATCGCCTGTTCGCACATTTCATGGGTCGAGGCCTTGTTGAGCCAGTGGATGATTTTCGTGAAACCAATCCGCCGACCAATCCCGAACTCCTCGACGCACTTGCTAAGCATCTCGTTGACTATCAGTTCGACGCGAAAGCCCTGATCCGACTGATCACTTCGTCTGCGGCGTATCAGCGATCCACAGCTCCGAACGAAACGAATCACCGCGATGACCAGAACTATTCGCGAGCCATGTTTAAACGCCTGCCAGCGGAGGTGCTGTTAGACGCTGTCTGCCAAACAACCGGCGTCGCCGAAGAATTCGATTCTGCGCCGACCGGAAGTCGCGCGATTCAACTGTGGGATAGTCGTGAAAAGCATTCGTTTCTGCGGATGTTTGGCCGACCCTACCGAGTCTCGGCGTGTGACTGCGAGCGTAACGCGATGCCCAGTATGGGCCAGGTTTTGCACTTAATGAACGCACCGGGACTATCGCAGAAACTGAACCATCCAGCAGGAACACTCGCCAAACTCACGCGCGAGAAAGATGACAAGCGATTGATCGATTCCATCTACCTGACGTTTTGTTCGCGCTTTCCCACCGAAGAAGAAACTACGGTTGCGACTGAGTATCTCAAGACAGCCACAGAAGGACGACAGGCAGCGGCAGAAGATCTGGCCTGGAGTCTGATGAATACTCTGGAGTTCGTTTTTAATCATTAGTTCAGCGAGGCCCACGGATGAACTCATTGGTCCACCCGTGGCAAACTGACTCAATAACAAAGCTCTAACTGGCGAGGATCTGAAATGCGTCGAACATTTTGTGACGGAATAAAGCGTCGAAGCTTTCTGCGCGTGGGTGCGGCGAGTGTGTTTGGACTGGGCGTCAACCTCAGCGATATTTGTCAGTTGCAGGCGTTTGCCGACAGCCCCAGGAACGATCTGTCGTTCATCTATGTGTTTCTGAAAGGCGGGCTCAGTACGATCGATACGTTCGATCTGAAGCCCAATGCACCGACAGATATTCGAGGGTCATTCAACCCGATTCCCACCTCGTTGCCGGGATTTCAGGTTTGCGAACACCTGCCACGCACGGCACAGCAGGTTGATAAATTCTCTGTCATTCGATCTTTCACGCACCCCAATTCGAATCACGGACAGGCCGACCATTACATGTTGACCGGGCGATTGCCAGGCGCAGGATTCAATGGCGGATTGACTCCCAATAATCAGTATCCGTCGTTCGGCTCCACCATCTCCCAGCAACTCGGTCCTCGCGGACCTATCAGCCCGTACCTCTGCCTGCCGAGCATGCACGCGAGTGCCGGCGCTGCGTACCTCGGGGCCAACGCCGCGCCTTTTGTGATCAATGCCGACCCCAACAGCCCCGGTTTTTCGGTGCCGGACCTGGTCGCTCCGCCGTCGTTCAAAGTCGATCGTCTGGAAGCCAGACAAAACCTGCTCAAGCGTGTCGACCGTTTTCAGAAGTCTGCCGAAGTGGAAGCCAACGCGAACGCTCAGACGGTAAACGTCTTTCGCCAGAAGGCCGTGGATTTAATGACATCCCCCATCGCCAAGCAGGCTTTCGATATCCACAAAGAACCGAACAAACTGCGAGATCTATACGGACGTTCGACGTTAGGGCAAAGCTGCCTGATGGCAAGACGATTGGTCGAAGCCGGCGTGCGGTGCGTCACGGTCGATCATTCGAACTGGGATACCCACTACGATAACTTCAACCTGTTGGAAGAGCACTTGCTTCCCGACTTCGATGCCGCCATCCCCTCCTTGTTCGCAGATCTCCACGACCGTGGCATGCTGGAGAAAACACTCGTAATCGTCACCGGAGAATTTGGCCGGACTCCCCGGATCAACAAGGACGCAGGTCGTGACCACTGGGGACCATGCTTTAGCGTCTTATTGGGCGGTGGTGGAATTCAAGGCGGACGCGTCCTCGGCCAGAGTGACAAATGGGCCGAACGCCCGGCGGATTCGCCCTACGGTCCGGAAGACCTTGCCGCGACGTTGTTTAATCAGATGGGTATCAATCCCAAAGAAGAATTCAGAACCGCCGAAGGCCGACCGGTCGCGATTGTGAACGGCGGTCGCGTGATTCGCGATTTGCTTTAGGGGCCAAAATGCTGCGAATTTCCCTCATCCTGTGCTTCCTGCCATCCCTGTTGTGGGCCAACGAGCCGTACACGGGATACATCTTCCCTGCTGGTGGCCAACGTGGCGGGACCGTTAAGTTCCATGTCGGCGGCTGCTTCCTGCACGGGAAAGCACAGTTCGAAATGCTGGGCGAAGGTGTCACAGCTTCCCCCATCGTTCGTGAAATTCCCACCACCAGACTCGAACGATTACCCGTCCTTGAACCAACACTCAACAAACTAACTGAATACTACGTCGATCATCTGGGCGAGGTCGCAATTGCAGCCGACACGCCGTTAGGTGCTCGGAAATGGCGAGTCTGGACGTCGCAGGGTGCCTCGCGGAATCT
The DNA here is from genome assembly GCA_937919915.1 of uncultured Planctomycetaceae bacterium. Lineage (GTDB taxonomy): Bacteria > Planctomycetota > Planctomycetia > Planctomycetales > Planctomycetaceae > Fuerstiella. The sequence goes on along the minus strand of CALFOL010000208.1, from coordinate 3,571 downwards.
GAATTTCGAAGTCGGTGATCTTCCCGAGATCGTGGAAGTGGAAATCGATGGCGACCCCTTACCGGTGGATGTGCAGGCTCCGCTAACCATCAACGGTCGCATTCATCCGCGCAAGGACGTGGATATCTGGAGCTTCCACGCCAAAGCGAAACAGGAGTACACTGTCCTCGTATCTGCTCAACAGCTTGGTTCACCGTTGGATGCGCGGATCGAAATCCGCAGTCCCGGCGGAAAGATCGTCGCCAAAGCCACTGGCGGAAACAATCGCGATCCCAAACTCCATCTTCAAACAAAAGAAGACGGCGAATACCAGGTTCACATTCATGATGTGCGCTTCGAGGGCGATCAAAGTTTCGTTTATCGTCTGACAATTACAGACGGGCCCCACGTTGATTCCGCGTATCCGCTCGGGGGCCAACGAGGCACCGAAGTCGCCCTGCAATTGACCGGAAATCGTCTGCCGGAGACGACCGCGACATTCACGCTGCCGAGTGATCCGAATGCACAAAGCTGCACGCAGTCGTTTCAGATGGCAAATCGCTGGACGAATCCCTGTCGCTTTGAAATCGGGGATCTGCCGGAACTGCTGGAGTCCGCTGATAACGACGATTCGATGCACGCTTCCAGATTCACGATTCCTGCGACGTTAAACGGCCGCATCGACCGTGCGGGAGACGTCGACTATTGGACATTCGAAGCCTTAGCCGAACAGAAGATCGACTTTGACCTGCGGGCGAGTCGTTTGGGCAGTCCGCTGGATCCGGTCCTTTTTGTCCAGGACGCAGACGGCAAAGAGCTGGCGACCAACGACGACTTCGACGGGAAGAACAGCGACTCGAAACTAACGTTCTCCGTCAGCAAGGACGGGCAGTATCGGGTCGGTGTGCGTGAACGGTTTGCCTCGCGCGGCGGACCACAATTCGCCTATCGTCTTCACGTTCGTCCATCCACGCCCAACTTTCGACTGTTCGTGAACGATGACCCCGGTAAAAAACAGTACGCCAGTTACCTGAATGTCGTGCGCTCCGCTCCAATCAAGCCAGACGACAAGGAAGCCAAACCTCTCCAGGTCACGATGAACGTTCAGGCCGAACGGTTCGGCGGATTCAAAGGCGAAATCAAACTCGCAATTGAAGGTCTTCCGGCCGGAGTATCGATCGAAGGCGACACGATCGCAGAGAACAAGAACGACACGCAATTGAAGTTTTCGGCGGCCAGCGACACGAAAATCGTTGTCACCAAAATCAACATTCACGGAATGGCGACCATCGCAGAAAAAGAGGTGAAGCAGTCTGTTCAGATCGACGGCGCGACTCACTTTCTGTTGGCCGTTGCGATGCCGACACCGTTTGCTATTCGCCAGCGCTATGTCCAGTCGCTGGCACCCCGCGGCAGCACCTATCATCGGAAGTTCGATATCGACCGGACTGGTTACGACGGTCCTATCCAGGTCCGGCTTTCCGACCGGCAACAGCGACACATGCAGGGCGTGGCCGGCCCGACGATAGAAGTGCCGGCGGGAAAGAACGAGTTTGAGTATCCACTGCAGTTACACCCCACGATGTGGATTGGAAAGACCAGCCGAACAATTGTCATGCTCTCGGCCGAAGTGAAGGACCATGACGCTTCGGTTCATCGCGTCTCGTACAGTGATCATCAACCGCAGGGAAATCAGATGATTGTGGTTGCGGAAGGCGAACTGCTGACAGTCAGCCCCGATCTTCCAAGCCTCATCGTCCAACCCGACACGACGGTAAAGCTTCCCGTTTCCATTCTGCGTGAATCGACGCTTGGCCACGTCCCTGTGGAAATCAAACTCTTACTTCCCGCCCACACCACCGACATCGTATGTGAAACGATCGTGGCCGGTGAGGACGAGGACACGATTGAGCTGCAGCTTCAAGTTGGTTCCAACCCCGGTCCCTTCACCACACCGTTCACGATCCAGGCCACCGCAGTCACCGAACAGGGCACGTACGTAGCGATCTCGCCGATTGAGCTGATTCGGTAAACCGGAATGTTCGAACAGAGTCGCCTTTTGCGGAGCGAAAGGAGCCATAGCGCCGCAGCACGAAGACGCCGCAATAACCCCACGACCGCTCAGCCTGACATTTTTCGCTCCGACGTGGCATTCGGCCGTGAGTTATTTCGGAATCCCCGAAGCTGTATCACGGATCATTGCTGGTGCTGATCGACAGCCGCACCAACGCTTCCGCCATCGTCAGCAACGGACAACTGTTTCTGCGTACTGACCGTAACCTCTACTGCATCGGAAAGAAGTAGCCGCGGACGGTCGCAGCCACAAGTCAGGGTTGGGAAAATCAGGCTTTGACAGAGCACCAGGACTCCGTTTTGGGATTGTCGCCCGGAGTTCCTCAATATCCATTTCACAAAGAAGTGTCCGCCATGAATCAGGTCTTTCGTCGACGGAATCTGCTGAAAATCGCCGGCAGCGCGGCTCTTGCGTCTACCTGTCATCCGCTCTTTTCAGCGCCGCCCGAAAAGAAGGTTTTCCGGATTGGCGTCGTGTCGGCGGCGATCCTGGGCAAACCTCAGGCTCGAAACGGGCACACGTGGCACTTTGGCCAGTATCTGCATCCGGACTGTGATTTCGACGCTTTGAAGAAGCACTATCCACCGGTCGTTGACAGTTGGCAGAAGGTTTATCGCAATCCGAAGCTGCATTTCGATCTACTGCCGCTTCCTGACACGAAGATCACCCACTACTACGACGCGGACCCAGGCATTTCGACGGCGTTCACCGAAGTGTTTCCGGGGGTGAAGGTTGCGACGAACCTTGAACAGATGGCGGGCGAAGTGGATGCCGTCTGGATGGGTGATGCGTCCGGAAAAGGTGAGGATCATTTCGATCTTGTCGCACCGGGACTGTCTCGCGGCCTGCCGACCTTCTGTGACAAGCCGATCGGCGGAACGGTTGCCGGGACACGCAGGATTCTTGAGTTCGCCCGAAAGCACAACGCACCGGTGATGTCCGGCAGCATCTTCAACCACGAATGGGGGATGGAAGCGGCGAAGCGCATACGGGACTCCGGGGACTTCGGCGAAATCGAGCATGTGTCCGCGCGGCTGCACAGTCGTTATCAACTCGACGGCTGGATGATTTACGGACAACATCCGGTGTGGACAGTGATGAGCCTGATGGGTGCGGGCGTTGACGCGGTCAGCATGTACGAATACAATGACACCTGCCACGCGCTGATCACGTACCCGGATCGTTATCCGTGCCATGTGTGGTACGGACAGCCGTTCGAAAGATTTGAGTACAACCGGACGGACGTGTATTTCAAGAAGAAACTCTACACGTTCACTCCGTCCATCGAGGGCGATTTTGCGGTTGGTCACAAATACGAAATGGTTCGGATGGCGGCTGCATTTCGGGACATGCTGCACACGCACGAAGAGCCGAATTCGCACCAGGAGATCCTGGAGGTCACCGCGATCGTCCACGCTGCCGCAAGATCACTCAGCGAGAAAAGCCGTCTGATCTCATTGGCGGTGTAGACGGCGGCGAGAAAGTGTGGCGTTTGGCGGGGTTGGCTGGGCGGTGAGA
>CALFOL010000207.1 GCA_937919915.1 uncultured Planctomycetaceae bacterium | reverse complement strand
CTGGATGAGATCACTCTGTTCGCCGCTCTTGAGTGCGAGGTAGCCAGAAAGCACGTCTGGCACAGTTGCCGCGGTTACGGAATTGAGTGCCGCTGAATGAACGAACGCGTCGTGTTGATTTCGACGGAGCAGTGAAACGAGAGTCGTCGCAGCTTCTTTTGTTGCCAGCACACCAAGAGACAACGCCACCTGCCGCCGCACACGCGGGCTTTCATGTTCTGCCAGTTGCAGGACTGCGTTTCGCAGTTGCGAAGACTGATCCAGAAATGGCTCGCTCAACTGCACAGACAGTCGAATCAATTCTGTGTCTCTTACTGCGATTGTCGTCAGTAAATCAGTTTCATCGAGTGCGCCGATTGTGATGAGAATCGACAGTGCATGACCCGCACCGATGGCAGACAATTCGCTGCGAATGAGTTCCTGCAGTTCCGGCACGAACGCGTCATCCGATCGCCACAGCAGCATTTGATGAACCAGGTCTCGCACGGTGCCGTTTGGCGAATTCAACAGTTCAACCAATTCCGAAGCGGACAGCGAATCAAGTTTTGGAACGACGTTTTCACGTTCGGTGTTGCTCGGAAGCACGCGGTAAATGCGCCCACGCCCCATGCCCGCGAAAACATCGACGTCATCAAGCGTGGCTTTCGGAATCCAGCGGGAATGTTCGATCACATAACGATACATATCGACTACCCACAGTGCTCCGTCCGGGCCGCTGCGAGCCTGCACCGGACGAAACCAGCGGTCCGTGGAACTCAGGAACTCACGATCCTGCTCGGCAGCGCCGCGTTTGCCCGCGAAGCCATGTCCAGCTGGTGACAGGTCGATGCGATGCACGGATTGGTGCACCGGTTCGCAGGTAAACGCATCTCCCGGATACTCGTCGCCGAGAAAAACGTCGCGGTAGATATCCATTCCACAAGCCGACGTTGCCTTCCCCGGAGTGCCTGACAGCTCAAAGGTGACGAGGTTCTCCGGAGGAAACAACTGGTGAGCGTTCGCGTCGGCGATCAGGCCGTTCGGCGATGTCAATGGGACCTGCGGATTGCGAACAAGGTAGGCATCATCTGACGGAATCGCACGCAGTAGAGTTCCGTTTGAACACCCGAACCAGTCGCCCCAGTCGTTGCGGCTGCGGCCCTGTTGAGTTCGACCACTGATCGGTTGGATGACTCCTGTGTCCGGGTTGATGCGGAAGTCGCGGTTGCTGCAATTTACAGTCGCTCCGGTTTTGTGGCAGACGATGTCACCGCCGAAGAGTCCGCACGAACCATAGATCCAGCCGTCCAGTCCGAATCGCAAACTGTTCACACGCGCCTGGGCATTTTTACCTCAAACCCGGAGAGCATCTTCGTTACCGAATCCGCCACGCCGTCTTGATCAGTGTCGACGGCGAACAGAATGTCGGGCGCGTCGCAAATCAACACGCCGTCGCGCCAGACCTTCACGTCCGTCGGAAAACGCAGTCCATCCACGAAAGTCTTTGTTGTTTCGAAGAAGCCATCACCGTCTTCATCTCGCAACCATTTCACACGACTTGCCTGATCGAATGTTTCATAAACGCCGCGACCGTAGTCGGCCATTTCAGCGACCCACAACCGGCCATCCGGACCGAAATCAATTGCCACCGGATCACTGATGTTTGGTTCACTGGCCACCAGTTGAATTTGCAGGCGGTCGCTGGTTGTCATGCACTGCAGTGACTCCTGCGGTGGCTTGGGAGCGACTCCCTGAGTTCCTTTTGCCGCATGGAACGGAATTGGAACCTGACGATGCACTTCATCAATGATCAGCTGTTCGAGCCCTGACTTCAGCGTTGCCGGAAGAGCAAAATACGGCGCCTCGCTGCCTCCTCCGTACCCGCCTTCTTGCACAAGGCGTTCTGAAGGAATGTAGCTGCAGAAATCGTTGCTGTAAGTGTTTAGCCAGAAGCGTTTGCGATCGAGTTCCGTTTTTAGTCTCACGGAATAGTCGACGCAGACTTCTCCCGCCAGAAACGTCATACACAGGCTGTCACCGAATGTCCACGTTTGAATCGTGGTATGCAATTTCCGTCAGCAAAGCATCGCCGCGATCCAGCCGTGCCAGCTGAGTTGTGGCGTTGTACTGATCGGTTGGCCGCCCCTTGCCGGTTTGTTCGACAAGTTCTTCTCGCGTGGGAAGTTTGTTCAGCGGCAGTGCGATCTGATTCAACACCGATTTCGGAGTACCCGTGATCGGCCGCAGTTTCCCATCCAGCAATCGTCGGACCTCTGTCGCAATCTGCACGCCCTGAGCTTCCGCCACATCAACCTTGTCCGCAACTACGCCCGACTGCGGCTTCTGATTAGAACCCGCTCCGATAGAAACCAGCGCCACCGCGCCCGGCACCTGGCGTTCGATCATCGTCACCGCGTACCCCGCCCAGTCTCCGTTGATTTTATTGAACGACAATGTCGTACAGTGGCACGCATAAGAAACATAAACGGCTCGCAGTTTTCCAGTCGCTGCATCTGACACGACCAGCATCGGCAGGTCGTGATCAACCGGCCCGCCATTCGGTCGGCGATTCTTCGCGAACGTTACCTGACCCGTCGCCCAGGCAAGTTGAGATTCCTGCATCGAATCCAGCGCCTGCTGCGCGGCTTCGACGATGTCGTTGGTCAGTTCATCCGTGTACTGATCGATGTGCCGCTGATGGTCATCGGCGATTGCGGAGCTGAAGATATTGTCGCACGCTCCGTTTACTTTCGGCGTGCAGTGCGAATGCGTAAACGTGATGGCCAGATTTTGTCGTGGCAGTTTGTGCGACACTTTCAGCCGTGCGGCCGCTTCATCGACCATGGTCGTCCGTATCCCCAAACTATCCAGCGTCACCAGCACCAGCGGCGGCTGACCATGCTGAGAAATCGCCAATGCCTTCGCAAAACTCCGCTGAGACACACCTTCACATTCGGCTCGGCGATTTCCGAAACCGTTCAACCGAATCGGGTAGTCCGGTGTGATATCGACAACAGATACGCCGACATCGTAAGTGTTCTTTTCGTCCGCTAGCCCGACCGCAGGCCATGGTATGCATGCCAAAAACAGTGACACGATCAGCCATTGGGGATTGATTGAAGAGTTGTCGTGTGCAGCCATTGCGAAAATGTTCCCTGCGGACTTACATGAAGCAGTTACGAATTGATGTGGATGTAAGGTCGATACGCTGGAGTTTCATAGAGCGAGCGACTCGCTTGCCCTTTCGATTGTCGATAAGAAACGTCGAATAGACAGTCGACGGTGCCTCTCTATTCAGCCCGAAAAGAATGTCGGAAGGGGCACAAGCGTGTCGCTTGTTTTACGTTGAGAATTGCTGCTGATCAGCCGCCGGCCAGATCGTGGACGGCTTTGACGATTGTCTCTTCGATCTGTTCGCTCCACAACGCCGGAAGGCCGTAGTAAACGTTCGACGTACCACCTTCATAGCCGCCCTCTTTGAGAACTCGCAGCGACGGAATGTAGGCCATGACGTCGTTCGAGTATCCAGCAACCCACGTGCGATTGCCGCGTCGTTCGCGTTTTAGGCGCAACGCATAGTCAACAACAACTTCTCCGCCGAGCGTTACGAAATCAATTTCGTTTCCGATCGTCCAGACCGAAACCGGGTAAGGATAATGACCTTTCAAAGCACCTTCCGATTCGATCTTGTTCAGAAGGTGTTTCGCCCAGCGTTCCTGGTAGCTGCCAATCTGTTTGTCGACCGGTGCGTCAGCCTGTAGTTTTTCCGGAGTCGGCAACTCTGAAAGCGGTGCATCGACTTCGCGATAGTTGAGTTTCAGGCTGGCTGGCAGTTCGGGTAACGATGCGGACAGCACTTCGTCCACTGCCTCAGCCAGTTCGGCGCCGTATTCTTTGGCAAGCTCGATGGTTCGACGAGGCAGAGGATTTTGATCAGCGCCGCAGCCCGCCCAGAACATGGCGACACAGCCCGGATGAAGCTTTTCGAGTTCGATCTGAGCGTAACCCGGATAATCTCCACACCACTGCTGCAAACCGATCGTGGTCGCGTGGCACGCGTAGCCGAACAGCACTGCTTCCAACTTGCCTTCCGCGTCGCGAACACTTAGCACGGGCACATCATGGTCCGATGGTCCGGTCAGCGTGCCTTTGGCGCGTCGTTCGTCAACTTCTGCGGCCGGATTATCGCGACGGTTGACCGCGAATGATTCATAGCCACTGCCCCACTGCAGACGGCAGGGTTTGCTGTTCTCTATCGCCTTGCCGACAACATTAACGACTTTTTCGACCAGGACCGTTGCGTATTCATCAATCAGTTTTTGCTGAGCCTGATCGACGCCCCAGTAGTGCAGCGGTGCGAGATTTTTTCCCACGACCGGTCCGCTGTGTGTGTGCGATGTACAAATCACGATTTGGTTTCGTTTCAATCCGTGAACTTTCTGCAGCTGCGAACAGACGTCACGAGAAAGATCGCGTCCGATTCCGACAAGGTCCATGGTGATAACGACACCACGGTTGCCCTGCGTGTCATCAAGCACAAGAGCTTTGGCCCACAGTTCGGTCAGCTTGCCGTCGGCCGGCGCTTTTCTGTTGCCGTATCCTGCCATCCACATAAACTGGTCGGGCGTGATCACAACTCGCGCTGCTCCCGCCTGCCACGGTTCGTCCGCCTGGGCGAATGGCGTGAGCAACAGCACTGCACAGAGATAAGTGAATCGACGTTTTCCCGATTTCGAATGCGTGTTCATTGTTTCTCTCCATGCTGTGAGCAGATTGAACTCGATGAGGTCTGTCTGATTATGGTAGGCCGGAGCGGCGTCGCTGCGCTGCTGGATCCGGCCTACTTGCGAAAAGAATGCTGAAGTAATCCTTCGAGACGCATGACGTGATTCGAATACTCAACGTGTTCTGCGCGGTTGGTTGTTTCAAGCGGGTCTGTTTCGTGATCGTAGAGCTCCCGGCTTACGATTTCCCCGCCCTTTGTTTCTTCCCAGCGGACGAAACGAAAACGATCGGTCCGGATGGCTCGCCCCATGTACTTTGTCGATTGCCGAGCGTATTGGCTGAGAGCGATTTGCTGCATCATTTTTTGTGGCTCGCGAAGTGTCGGCAGCAAACTTTCGCCTTCAAGGTGCGGCGGAGCAGGCATACCGGTCAACTCACAGATCGTTGGATAAAGATCGACCAATTCCGCAAACGATCGCGTCCGTGCGGGTTGGATGTTGGGAGCCGCGATCAAAAGCGGCACGCGAGTGGCGATCTCAAAGTTGGTCATCTTGCCCCACGCGCTTTGCTCGCCAAGATGCCAGCCGTGATCGGAGCACAGGATGACGACTGTGTTCTGAAGCCGACCGGACGTTTTCAATTCGGTCAGCAGTCGTCCGACTTGTGTGTCGACGTAGCTGACGCACGCCGCATAGGCCTGGAGGATCTCCAGCTGCAAACGCTGATCGATGGTTCCATGATTGGGCACGCCGAGGTAACTTCGAAGTTCATAGCCGTTCCAATCAACGGCTTGCTTGTGGTTGGGGGGACTTGGCATCGTCAGGCCGATCTTTCGTGCCGTACCAACGTAGCCATCTGAGTTGAACCAGGCGAGCACAGGCGATCCCTCAGCGGGAGCAGGGTTTTTAGCCAACCAAGAATCATCCGGCTGATACAGATCAAAATAGCGCTTCGGTGCCACCAGCGGTAAGTGCGGACGCCGATATCCAACGGCGAGAAAGATGGGCTGATCAGCGTCGCGTTCCTTCATCGTCTTCAATACCTGACGCGTCATCCGGCCAGCAAAGAGGTGCTCGTCCGGCACATCGGGACTCTGAATAGCTGGGCATGCGATCCGATCTGCGATCAGGGTTGGCTGCGTTGGGTCGGCCGGATCAGCGATTTCCAGCATTTCCTGCGCACGACCGGGCGACGCTGGCACCGACCAGTCTGTGGCGACATCCCAGCCATCGTGATCAATCTTCCCGAAACTCTGCGTGAAGTAACCGTGTTGCTCCAGCCACTTACCCAGCGGTGCCGCAGCAGGCCGACGGTTTCGAAAGTTGTCCACATCCTTGTCGCGATTACTAAACACGCCAATGGAATCCGGCCGAAGCCCGGTCATCAACGACAACCGCGATGTTCCGCATTTTGCGTACTGGCAGTACGCTCGATCGAACACCACACTGCGTTGAGCCAGGCGATCAATGTGCGGCGTCTTCACATGAGGATCTCCATAGCAACCTAACATCGGCCGGAGATCATCAATCACGATCAGCAGAACATCCGGCCGTTCGCCCGCACCAGCGACACCGCAGTTCAGAGTCAGAATTAGTGCGGCCGTAAAGGCGGTTATTGTTGCAGTATTCATTCTGGCCAAACGTGCTGAGTTACAGAGGCGGGGGATTTGAATCGTGCCGATTTTGTTTGGGCAATTGTACCGCAAACAAGCCAAAAGCGATGAAGCGAGCCATTCGTCGGTCGACGAAGCCGAATTCGGCAGCATTGCCGGGCGAACGATACCGGCCGTCACGATGGCGTCCTGGATCGCATCATTGATGCCTACGCCGCCAACAGGTGACACTCCGGACCGCCACTTCTTTCCATTTCGTGATTGCCGACATGCCGTCATTGACTGCAGGAAGGATCGCCCCCACTTCGTTTTTGACGCTGCCAATTCTGTGAGCCTTGGTATCTCGGATACGCACTGTGCAAGAACACGAAGCCGACCTGCCATTCGGCCGTCCGTTCAAGGACTGTTGCTGGCAATCCAGACGCGCACTGTTCGGAGTCTGTCGCGATTCAGGTACCCCCCTGAGCAAAGCGGAAGTGTCCTGGATGACGGCTTTTTTGGCGATGCGTGAAATCCGTTCGGGTTTTCGTGGGCCCATTTGGCTGCAAATAGGTGATTAGATGTCGCGTCATTGCTTAATCGTGGCCCGCAGATATAATAGTTGCAGGTGCGTATATTGTATGTATGCCGCACAGCATGAGAAAGACACGTGTTGCGCAGGATGGCTTTCGAAAGTACTCGCTGGTCGAAACGTTTGCGAGTGTCGTCGACGATCTCGAACACCCGTTCGAAGTGGAACGCAAAAAAAAATCGGCGATGTGTTCCTCAGTACATTCTGAACAGGATTGCAAAATCCGGCATTCGGTCAGGCAAACGCGATTTGGCGGTGTTGATTCAGCCACTCTACGGGAAGGTGAGCAATGATCGCTTTTGATGTTTGGTTGCGACCGCTGGGGAACGTCTGTCGAGTGCGTGTTGATGGATCGCAGAACGCCACCTGGCTTCTGGACAGACTGCATGAAATTCGGGAGCACACAGCCCACGAGTGAAACTGGCGAGTCCAGGGTTTGCAGTTTCGAAGTGACGTACGAGCCTCCGTTATCGCGGTCAGCATTTGAACAACTTGTAACGGGCATTCCAGAAGTGCAAATGATGAGACTGCCCGAATA
>CALFOL010000206.1 GCA_937919915.1 uncultured Planctomycetaceae bacterium | reverse complement strand
AACTTCATCTGGTGATGATCACCGATCACGTCGGCCGAGTTCTCTACGAACACCCGCTGCCGTATCTCGATTCCGGATGATGCCGCGGCCTGGGTCACGAAGCCGAGCCTTCGAATTCCGAATCGTCCGCGGACCAGGTCATCGTTCAACCTCGCCACAAAGCTTGAAGTGTTGAGTTGCTTAACGCTGCTCGCCGTGTGATTTCCGCACAAACCGAACAACAGAAACGGGCTTTCCGAAAACAGCCGGGCTCCTTGAACAAAGCGTTTGAGCTTCGGCTCGAACACTCTGCGTAGCCAGCAACTCAAACGACGGCTTCAACAACGCGATCGACCAGTCAACTACCAACGCCGCGAAGTGAAATGCTCAATTGTTATCCCACTTCCGCAATCTACGGCTGCCGGAGCGGATGAAGTTGTTCGGCTGGAACATCCTGTAAATTGTATGCAGATGGAAGGGCAATGTTAATCAGCCACGGTGAGAAATCGAGAACTGCTGAATATCCCGGTGGACACTCAGATTCGTATAGCCAAGTGAGCTCTATCGCCTCAACGGCGTCCCAGACTCCGCAATGCAGGGAGAACCGTGCAAGCGAGCAAACTGCGTTAGCAATCGTATCTGCATCGTTTGCCAACTCGCCGACATGGTGGACGGCATCTGGTCGATTGCAGATCCGATCCCAATTGGTGGGCGTTGGGGCGATACCATCTGTGATCCATTTCTGGACGGTGGCTATAGTTGAATGATCATCAGATGCATGAGGGTCGAACGGCAAAGTGCGTGAAGTGAGCAGCCGTTTTATGGCGAGAATGCAGAGCCAAGTAGCACGACAATGCGCCATGTTGCGGCGAGAAAACGGCCCCAATGCTTCGACCAGTTTGCGAACTGCGAAATCGTCTTTGTCCGCGAGGTGATTGGCGGCTGCTTGCTGAAGCTCGGTGGGTAAATCGCTAATCATGGGGCGCAGAAACGGGTTTGCCTTTGTGGGATAACAATGTATTACTTTGGCTTTAGGGGTGCTATTGCCCCATAGCCGAACCTTATAGCCCGGTTGAGTCACATTATCACCTGATAGTGCGGGCCGCAATGGGTTTCGTCGTAGAGGTGATAATGTTCGTATCGTGTGTATTATCTCCTGTAACGAACCCCGCCATGAGTCCGATCGCGTTTGAAAATGCCGTGCATCGTTCGGAATTTGGCAAGTTAAAGAAAAGTGGTTTCCCGTTTGCTTGAAACGGTATGCCGAGTTTGTGCAGGCGACACCTGACAAACCGTTGGATTTGACGTACCCAGTTGGAACTACCGAAATGTCCCACAACCCTGTGGATCACGGCGAACGCAACCTACATTAAGAAAGGCGCCTCGCCGCACAGCACCGGGGCTGCCGGGACTGCGACGACGACTTTGAAGTTGCAGAATCCGGCGGGTTTACCTGATCGGAACTAAGCGCAGATTCGCGTCCGTCAAAACAGCCGTCAGGATCCGCGCGGCGTTATTCCGGATAGGACGGTTCGAACAGTTGCGTTCGGCAAATTACTGCACCGTAACAGCGGTCGTGAGGTTTCCCCGGAATACTCTTCCAGGGAATGGCGATAGTGTTTCTGCCGGACATAGCAATCGTGCTATACTCTGGACACCGTGAATTGCCTGCAGCTTTTTGTCGCTGACACAGGATCGATGCCATGCTCATTTCAAGAATCGTTCAACTCTCCACAGCAGCTGCCATTCTGCTGTCATGCCAGTCTTCGTTTGCTCAGCAGGGGCAAATCGGTGGAGGCGGAAACGCCGGGGGTGCTGCGTCCGCGACAGCCGCCGCTCTGGGAGCCGGTGGAGCGACCGGGACGACTGAAGGAATCGGTGGCATCACGACGGATGGGGTCCCAAGTGGAGACACCGCCGGCGGAACGGCGGGCAGCAACACGGCTGAGGTATTCGTCGGCGGAAATAACACCGGCGGCTTTGTTGGTGGTGGAGTCGGCACACAACGGAATAACAATCGTCAGTTCCAGGCAATCACGAATAACAATGTGCCCACAGGAGGCGGTGGTCAGACCAGCGGATCGCCGCGACGGATTCCTGTGTCGCTGCGAATCGCATTTCCGTACCCTCGACAGCAGCAACGAACGTCACTGGTTTCGGCGCCGGGGCCCGTACTGAACCACATCGCTCAGACGCGGCCGGAACTACGGAACATAAACGTCAGCCTGACGGCAAACGGAATTGCAACATTGACGGGATACGCACCGAACGCCGACACGCGAAGCCTGGCCGCTAACCTGGTTCGACTTCAGCCTGGTGTGCGTCGGGTCGAGAACCAGCTTTCAATCGCTGCGGAATAGTTCGTTAAGCGACAGGAACCGCGGTCGTGATTGGGAATCAGGCACGCTGGATCGCATCAATCGGTTTGAATGCGTCTTTTAAGATGGACTCCGCATCGCAGCTCAGCCAGTCACGCAGAACGGCGGCGTAAACCTGGCGAAAGTCGGTGTGGTGTTTCAGGTCGCCGTCCTGCAGATCATCCAGTCGAGGATGTTTGCCGATCAGTCCCGCTTTCACCTGAGTTCCTGCCAGAAACATCGGGCCAGCCGTTCCGTGATCGGTCCCTTCGCTGGCGTTCTCGTTCACACGTCGCCCGAACTCGCTGAAGCACAGGCACAGTACACGTTCGCCAAATCCATGAGCAATCATGTCGTTGACAAATGTGCTGACGGATTCGCTGACCGCTCGCAACAGCGTTTGATGCACGTTGGCCTGCTGAGCGTGTGTGTCGAAGCCTCCAATCTGTACGTAATACACCGGAGTCTTCAGGCCCGACAGAATGAGCTGCGAGATGGTCTGCAGGTTCTTTGCGAGCTCGCTGGACGGGTAGCTTGCCGACGCTTTGCTGTTCATCCCGACAGCAGCTTCGATGCGTTCGCTGGCTGAGATCGCAGAGCTGGTACTGGACTGTACAAAGCCAAGCAGGTCGTTACTGTCATCCCGCCGCGCGTCGGCCAGTTCTTTGACGGCTTCGCGAAACCCTTCCGTGTCGCTGCCGTTAAGCCGAAATTCATCCAGTGATCGAATCGAAGGCACGCGCACTCCGCGAGACATCAGTGCGTAAGGCTGCTTGTCATGGCCCAGATGCAGTCCTGCCGGATCAGACGACGTCGCACCGCCTGAGGCTTCCAGAAAACGCCCCAGCCAGCCATCGCTGCGGTTTTCGCCCTTCCGCTGGCAAGTATGCCAGATGTCCATCGATTCGAAGTGAGACCGATTGGGATTCGGATAGCCAACGCCCTGCGCGACGGCTAGATGACCAGCTTCCAACAGATCCGCGAAGCCACGCATTTCCGGATGGAAACCGATTCCCCGCTGGACTTTCAGGATGTCCGATTCGCTCAGCCCAAGCTTCGGCCGCGCCTTGTGATACAGATCGTTGTCAAACGGGACGACGGTGTTAAGTCCATCGTTGCCGCCCGCCATCTCGACGACAACTAAAATGCGGCCATCGCTGTTTTGATCGGACGCAGCTTGTTGCAGAAACGCAGGGGCCGTACCCGAGAGAGCCAGTACCGACGACGCGGCGGCCGATGTCGTCAGGAAGTTTCGGCGAGAAACGTGTTTCATAAAATCACCTGCGGTTTGTTTTTTTGCGCAGTCAGCTTAGGTTGAGACGCAGTGTCCACATCGTCAGCACAATTGAAACTCCGGCAGCGTGCACAGCGCATGCACGGTTTCTGTCAGCTTGTTCGTCTCGTTTGCATCCCGTGTCAATCTGCGGATGCGATCTTTCGCGGCTGCTGGAATTCGCACGGCGAACAAAGTTGTTTCCAGCAAATCAATGATCTCATCCGTCGAATTCGCCCCGACCTTCCGGAGATGTTCGACCAAAGTTTGTTTTCCAAAACGCGTCTTGTCGTTTTCCAGCAAGCTGCGGATCAGGTTAGATCGCGCCAGCAGCGTTGACGAATTAATCCACGTCCGCCCACCATCCCAGCCCTTGACGCTCGGCGGATACAACAGCCCCTGCCCCAGTCGTTGTAGAGCTTCCGCGAGTTTGTAGGAATCCGTTGACCCGTCCAGCGTTCGCAAAAAACCGATCGCCAGCTCGACCGGCGAACGCACTTTGCGCCCCACCGAGTGCTTCGAATAAAACAGATTGCTGCTGAGAATTTTCTGTACCGTTGGACCGATCTGCATGTCTTGATCACGGAGGAAGTTCGCCAGCGGAGCCAGCAGCTCGGGCGACGGCTGAGGTTCGTCCATCACGAAGTACTTCACCAGCTTGGCGGCAATAAACAGCGCAGCAGAATCCTGCCCGACGACGATTCCAACACCCTCTTCGCCACCGAATGTACCGGAATCTCCGAGCACTGACTTCGTTCCGGAATCATGCTGATATCGATTGAAGCGGAACTTCCTGCGCTTGACCTCCCAGCCGGTAAAGCAGCGGGCCAGCTCGCGAATATCCTGTTCGGTATAGTTGCCTTCCCCGAGGCAAAACAACTCCATGATTTCACGCGCGAAATTTTCGTTGGGATGTGCCTTGCGATTCGATGCCGAATCCAGATACACCAGCATGGCGGGATCGCGTGAAATTTCCAGCAGCAGGCCGGCGAAGTCTCCCACAGCAAACTTACGCAGCAACTGGTTCTGCACAAACATCAGTTCGGCATCCTGGACTTTCTCTGCGCTGGTCGCGAAGTGTCCGTGCCAGAACAACGTCATCTTTTCCAGCAGCTGCGCAGGTGTTGACAGCATCCGGTACGCCCACCACGCAGACAACCGCTCAGGGTTACCGGTCGCCAGGCTCGCGTCGGCTAACGATGACATCTGCGTCAGGTAAGATTGTGGCTCAGTCGTCTCACTTAACAATGTCTGAACGGCGTTCATTGGTCCCGCTTTGACCGCCGTGTCAAGCTCAGCCGGCGTCGCTCCAAACCCAGCCCGACGGTACAAATGAGCAGCGGCACGAACGTCCCACGGCGTCTGTGATGACGGTTCGTAGGTTGCCCATGCCCAGTCTGGTTCAATGAAATCCGTCATCTGCTGTGCCGATCAACGAGAATTTGAAGGACGGAAACTGTTGCACGTTCCTGGCCGTCGCAAGGTCGAGAGGAGGCGGTCGGTCGAACACAGTCTCAAAATTGCTTTATCCGCAGCGCCAATTTCGCCGCCAGCGTGTTGTTTCCGGTTGTCAGTTTCAGGGAAGAGTCTTCGAAGTATCCAACAAATCCCAACAGCAGCTGAATCACTCCCTCCGCCTCTTCGCGACTGTTTCCGTCCTGCAGCATGTTTTGCGAAATCAACTGTTCTTTGTTGTCGTCAAGGACATCTTTCAGCACGTCTGCTGTCAGACGTGCCGACGTGTTGACCGCATTCGCATCGCGAACAGCAGGTTGAGCAGTAACCAGTTCGCGAGCAAGTCGGTCGGTGCTGGCGACGACAAACCGTTCGTTTGCAAAGCCCACGGACGGTGAGAAATTGAAGAGAATGTTTGCACTGGTCGACTCTTCATCTTCCGGTTCCGGAATGTAGGTTGATGTCACCAACTCACTGCCGCCCGGAAGTTTATCCATGTCCAGTTCCAGTTGCGGGCGGCCTTCCATCGCTCCGATGACGTTCAGAAATCCGATCAGGCTTTGAAACGTTCGTCGGAGCTCACGCGTCATCGACGTGGGATCTTTCATTTCCAGCACCAGTGCGAATTGGGGCAGTTTGATCGCGGGAACCGGCAGCACGGTCGAAAAATCCTGTCGAGACGCAACGAATCCAATTTGGGGTGTCAGTGCCCCCAGAATGTCTTCGCCGAAGTCTTTTCCGGAAAAGAAGGTTGTCAGATTGGCGTCGGCTTCAGCAAAGCCGTCATTGATCTTTTCGTCGAACAGATCTCCGGCCCGTAACCACATCTCGGACACATCACGATAGGTACTCAGCGCAAACAGTGTGTCTTTGATCTGAGGCAGCGATGGCCCACGACCACCGCCATCATGACCAAAGTAGTACACTCTTTCCTCGGTCACCCAATCCGGCTGATGCGGAATCGCGAGCTCAAGTTCGATTCCGTCGTTAGACGTGGCTAACTGTGCGGTTGCGAATGGTGTTTTCTGCAGCGTGCACAGGATTCCACCGATCAGAAGTTCAGCCGCGGGATTCTCCGATTTGCCTGCAAACAGTTTTTTCGCAACACCCGCGTCTCGTAAAGTGTTGAGATCCGCATAAGCCCAGCCAGCACTATCCTTTGCTCGCGACGCACGAGCCTTCATGAATGTCTCGCTGTTGGCTAACGATTGTTCGGCGCCATCAATGAATCGATCGAGCAGGAGCTTGCCGGTTTCGGATTTGTTGGTGATCAACAGCCAGTCATCGATCACCGCGAACTTCGCTTTGTTGACTTCATAGGCGGTTACGCCGCGATACTCAGCTTCTTTGACCTGATCCGGATCCTTTCCCAGCCTGGTCAATTCCAGGAGTTTTGTCCGAAGCATGTCCAGCGACGCGGCATCTTTAGCATGGATAAGAAGTACCAGCCCCTGAGTCTTAGAATCAAACCCAACATACATGCCGCGCGCCGTCAGTGTCTCCAGTGCTTCGCGCCACTTCATGCCCAGCATCGTTTCCAAAAATGTCCGGCCGGCCAAAAAATTCTGATAGTCGCCCGTCTTTGTGGCCGCTTTATAGGACTCTAACGCTTCAATTTTCTGCCGCAGCGGATGGTCCAGGATTGTGGAAAGGACGCCTGCTGGATTCGGGATTTCGGCGTACAGAATTGTGGTTTGCGGAAGGATGTCGATTGCGGTTCGGTCGGCGGCTGCGACAACGGATGCCCCTGCGAACGCTGCTGTGACAACAAATGCAATTAAGGTTTGACGCATCGCTAAGTTCTCGGGTTATTGTGGGTGATACCGCAGGGGGCAGGGGACGTTGGTGGTTTCGGATTTGTTCGTCGGCGGACCGTAATTCCTGGCGCCAATTGCGTAAATTCTCAATTGTTGCAGCCGCGATGGTACACATCCTGCAGTCATGATGCCTGTTCAGCGGGCTGTTCGGACGATTTCTCACGTGTCGCACGACATGTCCAGGCCGCCCGGTGGTGGGAATATTGGGTGAAGTCTGCATGCCAGGAGGCCGATAAAGCCGGGGAATGCGGTTGAAGGAGACTCCATCAACAATACCGGCAGATTTTTTGAACCTGCCGGTTGTCTGTATTGTCCAGCGTTAGTAGCATTCGCGGCTCGCAGAGTTTTGGCTTTGCGAATTGAAGCCGTTCCGCAAGGAAAAGCTTCCCACCGAGCCCCGGTGGCGGAATTGGCAGACGCGCATGATTCAGGTTCATGTGTCCGTAATGGACGTGGAGGTTCGACTCCTCTCCGGGGCATTGAGTGACTTGCGAAATGAGACGAAGACCCCGGGAAAACCAAGTGTTTTCCGGGGTCTTTCTTTTT
>CALFOL010000205.1 GCA_937919915.1 uncultured Planctomycetaceae bacterium | reverse complement strand
GGTAATACACTGTCACTCGTCATCGAGCGTGAATTCCATCACGCGATAGGACGGATCTACAAACCCGAGTCGGCTATATGTTGCAATCGCCGCCTCGTTTTCTTCTTCGACATACAATCGCAGCAGACTCACGTCGCCACGATCCCGCAGGATCTGTTTGACATGTTCCACCAGCTTTCGAAGCACGCCCTGGCCACGAAAATCGGCGTGCACATAGACGCTTTGCAGCCAGTACATCCAGCCGTCTCGCCAGTCGCTCCATTCCCGAGTCAACAGTAACTGCCCGATGACGTCTCCGTCGACTTCCGCCACAAAGTAACTCACTTCGTCGCCTTGCTGTAGTCCTCGCTGCACGCCGCTAAGCACGACTGAAGCGTCCAGCGTCTTGTTTTCCGTTTCCTGAGCCAGTCGACAGTTGAACTCCGTCAGTATGTTGGCGTCGGCAACGGTTGCCGTTCGAATTCTCATTGATCACTCCTGCCGATTCCTATGCTTGCGCGAACGTCAAGATCCCAGTGGCGACCGCGCGGTCCGGACGGTATTGTACGGCCTGAATTCCCGTTTCAGGCCACGTATGCTCCACAAATCATGACCACGATCTCCAAATTGCTTGTCGCCAACCGTTCCGAGATCGCAATTCGCGTGTTTCGAAGTGCCACGGAACTGGGAATTCCCACAGTTGCCATTTATTCGCACGAAGACCGTTATGCGCTGCACCGGTTCAAAGCGGACGAAGCATACAAGATCGGAAAAAAAGGCGAACCGATTCGCGCGTACCTGGACATCGATTCTATCGTGGGCCTTGCAAAGGATGTCGGTGCCGACGCCATTCATCCCGGCTATGGATTTCTTTCCGAACGAGCCGAATTTGCGCGGGCTTGTGGAGCCGCGGGGATCAAGTTCGTCGGGCCGTCGGTTGCCGCACTGGAAGGACTCGGAGACAAGACTTCCGCCCGAGCTATCGCGATCAAAGCCGGTGTGCCGATTCTCGGCGGAACCAAAGGTGCCGTCGATGATCTGCAGGAAGCTCAGGCAGCTGCGGAAAAGGTCGGCTTCCCCGTCATGATCAAAGCATCGCATGGCGGCGGCGGGCGAGGCATGCGAGTTGTCCGTGAGGCCAGCGAGTTCGCTCAGGCGTTCGAAAGTGCTCGCAACGAAGCGTTGACCGCGTTCGGCAATGCGGAAGTCTTCATCGAAAAGTTCATCGCGCGCGCCAAGCATATCGAAGTTCAGTTGCTGGGCGACGAACACGGTAACCTCGTGCATCTGTTTGAGCGCGATTGTTCTGTCCAGCGTCGTCATCAGAAAGTGATCGAACTCGCTCCGGCACCAGACCTCAGCGAAGAATTGCGACAGGGAATTCTGGAAGCCGCTCTGAAGATCGGTCGCGAATCGAACTACAGCTGCGCGGGCACCGTTGAATTCCTGGTCGATGCCGACGCACAGAAATTCTACTTCATCGAAGTGAATCCACGTATTCAGGTCGAACACACGGTCACCGAAGAAGTGACGGGCATCGACATCGTGAAGTCACAGATCATGGTGGCTCAGGGGTACAAGCTGAGCGATCCGTGCATCGACATCCCGTCTCAGGAATCTATCCGTATCAACGGTTTTGCACTGCAGTGCCGAGTCACCACGGAAGATCCGGAAAACAACTTCATGCCGGACTATGGCCGCGTGGCTCATTATCGCTCGGCAAGCGGAATGGGAATTCGTCTGGACGCCGGCAGCGCATTTTCCGGTGCCGTTGTGAATCCGTTCTACGATTCGCTGCTTACGAAAGTGACGGCCCGTGGTCGTAACTTTGCCGGTTCGATCAGCATCATGAAGCGAGCACTTCGCGAATTTCGAATTCGTGGCGTGAAGACCAACATTCCGTTCCTGCTGAAAACACTGTCGCATCCGACGTTTACAAGCGGTGATTGCACAACTCGATTCATCGACGAAACGCCAGAGCTGTTTAAATTTGGTACGCGTAAGAACCGAGCCACAAAGGTGCTCACCTACCTGGCGGAAACCATGGTCAACGGCTGCGACCTGGTGAAAGATCGACCGATTGCTTTCCGCCGCGAACCAGCTCCTCTGCCTGCCGTTGATCACGATCAGCCAATCCCGAAAGGATCTCGCGACAAGTTCAAGGAACTGGGTGCCGAGAAATTCGCGCAGTGGATTCGCGACGAAAAGCGGCTTCTGATCACAGACACGACCTTCCGAGATGCTCATCAGTCACTGCTTGCGACTCGCATGAGAACGTACGACCTGCTGCAGATCTGTGACGCTTATGCTCGCAACTGCAGCGATCTGTTCAGTCTGGAAATGTGGGGCGGAGCAACCTTCGATACGTCGATGCGGTTTCTGAAAGAATGCCCGTGGCAGCGATTGGCTGACATGCGAGCGAAAGTTCCCAACATTCTGACTCAGATGTTGCTGCGAGCATCCAGTGCACTGGGTTACACCAACTATCCGGACAACGTTGTTGCAGCATGCGTGAAAGAGTCGGCCGAATGCGGCATGGATCTGTTCCGGGTCTTCGATGCTCTGAACTACACGCCCAATATGAAGGTGGCGATGGAGGCCGTCATCAACAGCGGCATGCTTTGCGAGGCCAGCATCTGTTACAGCGGAGACCTGACCAACCCGCACCGCACCAAGTACGACATGAAGTACTATGTCGGTCTGGCGAAGGAATTAGAATCCATGGGAGCTCACATCCTGGCCATCAAGGACATGGCCGGATTGTGCAAACCCGCCGCCGCTGCGGCGCTGGTGAAGACTCTGCGCGAAGAAGTCGGCATTCCGGTTCACTTCCACACTCATGATACGGCTGGGATTCAGGCGGCGTCGATTCTGGAAGGCAGCAAAGTGGGCCTGGACATCGCGGACTGTGCGATGGCTCCGTTGTCTGGCGGAACGTCACAGCCGAACCTCAACACCGTCGCAGAAATGCTGCGTTACGGCGACCGCGACACTGGCCTGAACACCGAATCCATCGACGCCGTCGCTGAATACTGGCGGGCCACGCGAGAGTTCTACACGCCGTTCGAAAGCCAGGTTCTTCCTGCCACTGCCGACCTGTACGAACACGAAATGCCTGGCGGCCAGTACACGAATCTGTTCCAGCAGGCTCGAGCATTAGGCCTTGCCGATCGCTGGGCGGAAGTCTGCAAAGTGTATGCCGGCGTCAACCAGCTCTTCGGCGACATTCCGAAGGTGACTCCGAGCAGCAAAGCCGTGGGCGACATGGCTCTGTTCATGGTGGCCAACGAACTGACCAACGAAGATGTGCTCAGCGGCGATCGAGATATCGCGTTCCCGGCAAGCGTAATCGACCTGATCGGCGGAGGCATGGGCCAGCCACCGGGCGGGTTTCCTCAAGCGGTCAAGGATCGAGTCCTGCTTGGCAAAGAAGAATTCAAAGGTCGCCCGGGAGAATCTCTTCCTCCTGCCGACTTCGTCGCTGCTCGAAAGAAGGTTGCGGAACTCGTCAAACGTGATCCGTTGGAACGAGAAGTCGTGCAATGGTTGTTATACGAACGAGTGTTCGAAGACTTCGCCACTCACCAGTTGAAGTACGGCGACGTCAGCATTCTGCCGACCCCCAACTTCTTCTACGGTCTTGAACCAGGCGAAGAAATCGCGGTCGACATCGAGCCTGGCAAAACGCTGATCATCAGGTTTCTGACGATCGGCAACCCTCACGCCGACGGAACGAGAACGGTCTTCTTCGAACTCAATGGTCAGCCCCGAGAAGTCACGATCACCGACAAGAGCGTGGAATCCGACGTCGTGAAGGCTGTTAAAGCTGACCCGTCAAACAAAGGCCACGTTGGCAGCAGCATGCCTGGCATGGTGGTGGCAGTCGCCGTGAAGGCCGGTGACGGAGTCAAGAAAGGCCAGAAGTTGATGACACTGGAAGCCATGAAAATGGAAACCATGATCAACGCCGAATTCGACGGCAAGGTTACGGAAGTGCTGGTGAAGAGCGGCAGTCAGGTTGAGACGGGGGATTTGCTGGTTGTGATTGAGTGAATAGCCCACCAACTTTCATTGTTGGTCGAAACTTCTTTGTCCCGTCCGCGTCAAACCGTCGTCTACCGTATTTCGTTGGAGATCAAAGATGTATTTCGTATTGCTAAGCTGCCTCATGTTTTCGAGCCCATCAACGATTCAGACAAAGGAAGTGTTGCGTTTCGACGGTGAGACGTACGGAATCTTCGACACGCCGCTGGAACCATGGATCGCAGAGCATCCTGAGAAACGTGACGAATTCTTCACTGTGATGCGCACTGCTTGTTGGCGTGGATACGTCGGATCGTGGAGGATTGTCTAAGAAGAATTACAGATTACGAATTTGACCAGTGCGGATCTTGAGACGAAGATCTCGCTAACGGTATTTTTCAATGTCAATCGGCTGCCTGTGAAGGCAGTCTGGTTCACTGGAGTGCTGCGGATCGGCACTGGGAAGCGAATCAATGGAGCTGGCAATTTCTGTATTTTTCCGACCGACTGTGTTTATGAACGGGACATCTACTTCAGCATCCGTAACGGATCCATTCTCTCAAAGCACGTCGTTGATAATGGAAACGCAGGAAGATTCCTTTCCATCGAAGATCGAAAGTGGGTTTTCAGTGGAGCGGCGCCAACTGCGAAGCCCATTGATTGGACCGATGCGAGGTGTGTGAATAAACACTTGACGAACGAGGTGCGTACACGCGGAGTCTTGAATACGTCCGAATATCGTTCAGGCAAAAACAGGCCCTTGTCACGTGATAAAGTCTATCTGAGCATTCCCCGTACGCCCGCGTCGGTATGGGAGAAGCTGGACCTCATTTTGCCTGTAGGGATTAACTCTCCGGAAGATTCGGCATTTGTTGAAGTCGTCATGAAATATGACGCTGTAGCCGCCCGTTACCGCGTGTCCACTTTGGGAGTTTTGAAACGAGGCGAGACCATCCACCATCCACGCTACGACGGAAAGCAGGAGTAGCATCGGTTGCTTGCAACCGGAATCTCGCAGGTCCCGACGACAGTTGTTTTTGGAATCGACGGAGGTTGAGTGACGCTTTCATTCCGCCTTCCCAAACTATTGGCCTTGGGCTGCGTCCACAGGTTGTCGCTCCGCGACTTGTGACGTGGTATGTTGCCATACCTCGGACTGAAGTCCGAGACTATCGCATGCCGTTGCTCCGCAACTGAAACTCTTCTTGGGATGCGATTCTTCCTTGCATGGCGGTGTCGCTGTCTTTCTTTGCTGTTCGGATTCGTCTCACCCGATCATCTCTTCATCAAAAACGTATCGTTCATCAAACTCCGTTTTGTGCTTCCGCAGAAACGCAAAATACTCGTCTTCGAATGATTGCGTACGATGGTGCTCTTCCTGATTGTCGATGTAACGTTTCACCGTATCCGACATGGATTCACTGACACAGAATGCTCCGTAGCCTCGTTGCCACTCGAATCGGGCTGAGATCTTTCGATTCTCGTTAATCCACTTCGACGAATTGCCTTTGATTAGTTTGATCGTGTCGGCAATTGCGAATGTCAGATGGATCTTCAACAACAGATGCACGTGATCTTCGATCTTCGACGCCACCGGATCGCAGCAGCGTTGACTGGTGTTCCGTTGCGATTCCGCCCATGTAAGCGAACAGCTCACCTCGCCAATCACGGTGCAGCAATTTGGATCGCTGCTTTGTGCTGAAGACGACGTGAATCAGAATTCCAGGATGTGATGATGGCACCGATGCACCGGGCCGACATTGGACGTTCCGATGACGGCAATCCTCCACAAAACTGAGCGCGAGAGGCGATTTATCCGCCCTGTACGCCGTTGTCCTGGGTCAAGCGCATCTCGGTGGTTGCTTCCGCCAGCTTTATCGCCTGAAAATCGATCGTTAGCGCACCCTCGGCACACTGCAGTGATCTGACCGTCGGCGATTTTCTGTTGCGACCGGCAATCTCAACGATGAGTCGAGGTGTCGAGCCCGTTAGGTCGAACTGAATCTGCCCGCTTGAAAGGTCCGCGTCTTTGGGCACCCAGCTGGTGAGCGTCTTCAGCGGAATCGGCAGGTTCCCCAGGTGAGCGCTCATGATGTCAAGGTGCAGCTTTTCGCCTGACATGACCGCTGGCTTCAAAGCCACAGACACCACAAACGTCGTGGTGTCGACGCAATATTCGGCGGCAATCCGAATGTTGTCGTTCAGCAGTTTTACACGAGGGTGTTGAACGTCGCCGGCGCCGAATCGTTGGCTTGCAAGTACCGCATTCATTTGTGTTTCCGTAACGGACACGGAATGGATGTCCGCCAGCGGATCGTATGTCGAATTTGAAGACTCTGCGCGTTGCAGGGCCGCCGAAGTTTCGTTCCAGCGCTTGAAGTCGAGCGCGATCTGTTTCAATTCTTCTTCAGCGGTTTTTGGTGCTTCAGCTTGTTTACGCAGCTCGGAGTAGAATTCGGGCTGCTGCAACGCCATATAGCCGGCAACAGCAACTGCGACGACAGCCAGCCCGACCAGAGCGGCCCCAGCGAGAAATGTGCGGATGATGATGTTTCGGATCATGGACAACCCTGCGTGTCTGGATTCAACCTGATTTGAAACCACGCTACGTCATGAAATTGAGCACCGGGCTGGAAACCTGCGGTCTGTCGGGCGAGTAGTGAAACGACACATTGCGGCGGGCCCCCAAGACGCCATCCGCGGGGTTGATTAGTACGACTTGATGTCGACCATGTGTTTTAAACAACTCGCTGATGGGCTTCGGATCAAAAACGGCGGCTGGAACGTCGCTGGAACCTTAAATCCGTTCTCGCGGCCTGCGGAAAATGCTGGAAGTTTGACGTGGAGGCTGGCGAATGTTGATGGAGGCGCTGCCGAAACGTACAGTTCGCAGGTCGCCTGTCGCTCTCACCCTTTGTGACTGAATGGAATCAAATGTCTCGCCGCCGCAGTAAGAAAAAGAAACGTCCCAGCAGCAGCCCGGGCGGTGTCGGCCGACCGTCGATTTCGATGCTCAAGGCGCTGATGAGTGGCAATCCGATGCTTGCGCAGATGCTGGCCGAAGACATGGGGGTAAATTTAGCTGATATGGACGACTTCGGCGGTGTAGCGGCCGCTCCGGCGGGAGTCCACCCTGAGGTGAACCTATCGCCTGCGGAGACCCATCGGTATCTGAGCTCCGCAGCGTCATCTGCGCGCGAGACGCATGGCGCTGCCGTTCGGCAAAAGGCGCAACAAATTCATGACGTGTATTCGATCGAAGAATTCGAACCCACTTCGTACATCGAAGCTTTGGTCGGAACGAATGTTTCGAATCAGCGTCGAGTGCTGTTTACGTTCAATTTTAGCAGGCGGTCGTTCTCACTGGAGTGTTCTTGCGGCAAGCAGCCCTGCGTACACACTTTTCAACTGACGAAGATCGTCCTTGATCAACTCGACGACGAAGATTCCGTGCTGTTCCGCGGGATCTTTGGCGATGATTACGCCGAACAAAAGCGACTGCAACAGCAGCAACAGGAAGAACGAGAACGCAATCAGAAGCAACAGAAGCTGTTGTCGATGCTGCAGCGCGCCCGCTCGACAGCTGTTGTCAACACAGTCGGTCTTGATGAACTGCAGATCGTCGAACCGGAACGCGTGTTGTGGAATCTGAATGTCACCGTGGAATTCAATACGCCCCATTTAGAGCTCAAGGCGATTCGGCAGAAGGAAACGAAATCGGGCACCTGGTCGAAAGGGCGTGAAGTCAGCCTGAAGAGCTTTATGGGAATGCCACGGGAAGGTTGGTCGAAAATTGACTGGGCGATCGCGGAAAAAACGGAATCTTTGAATTGGAATCCGCACTTTCGAATTTCCAATGACGATGCGTTCCGGATTCTGGAAGGCACCGAAATGTTTCAGTTGAACCGTCAGCCGGCGACGCTGGAAGTCGTGCCGTTTGAATTGGTCGTGAAGGATGTCGATGCGGGCTGGGTCCTGACGACCTCAGCTCGGGTCGTCGAACGCGCCTGGGACGACGACGACGACGGTGGCGATTCGATTTCGATTGGCGCTCACGAAGGAAACCTTGTCGTCAGCAATAAGCTTTCAAAAGTTGCCTGGATTCGGACGCCCGAGGACCTGCGTGACCTGGTGCGTTTTGTGACCATGGAAACAGCCTTCTTTCCCGTCGAACAGCGGGACGTGCTGTTGGCTCAGCTCAATGAATTGCAGGGAAAAGTGCCGCTGCAGTTGCCGCCGTCGCTGGGTGGCGAAGTGTTTTCTGAAGAGACGGAATCTCTACTGCTGCTGCGAATGAAGCAGTCAGGTGTGCTGGAAGCGACTGTGTGTGTGCGGGACAGCCGAGGACTATCGCTGCTGCCCGGTGATGGACTGCTGCGACGGCAGGCAACGGTGGATGGTGCCAGCGTGCAGTATGTTCGCGACAGTGCTGTTGAGCGAGATCGCGCGCGCGACGCCATTCAACGCCTTTCGCTGGGCCAACATCGAAGAGTTCGCGACTGGACATGGCGAATTGAAGGCCCCGATGCCGTTGTTGACCTCTTGTCGGCGGCGGGAGAACTAGTGAGCGAAAACGTGTTGAAGATGGTGTGGCATCAGAGTTCCGCTCGTCAATTCAACATCATAGGCAAAGTATCGGCGGCCAACGTCAGCGTGAAGGTGTCTCGCCAACGCGACTGGTTTGGTGTGGACGGGACGGCTCGAATCGGCGATCAGGATGTCGCACTGAAAGATTTACTGGCTGGACTGCGCGGGGCCTCGCGAATGGATGGCTTTGTTGAGGTGTCGCCTGGACAATGGGCGGCGATCGCTGACGAATTCCGAGCCACATTGCAACAGCTTGCAGATGTCGCCAACGATAACCGCGGCAAGCTGCAGTTGGATGCGTCCGCCGCGATGTCGCTGTCAGCGATTGAAGACAATGCTCTAAAAATCGAAGCCGACCGGGCGTGGGAAAAATGTCTGTCAAAAGTGCGTTCGATTAAGACGATCAACCCGGATCCACCGGCGTCTCTGAATTGCGAACTGCGTGAATATCAGGTCGAAGGTTTTCGCTGGATGTGTCGACTGTCCGAATGGGGCGTCGGCGGAATTCTGGCCGACGACATGGGACTCGGGAAAACCGTGCAGACGCTGGCCGTGTTGCTGCAGAGGATGGAAACGGGGCCGGCGCTGGTGATTGCTCCCACTTCGCTGGGCTTCAACTGGGAACAGGAATGTCACCGGTTTGCACCGTCATTGACACCAAAGTTACTAAGAGAAGCCGATCGGGACGATCTGATTAAGAACGCGACCGAAGGTGATGTCATCATTTGCAGCTATGGGCTGGCCCTGCGAGAAACCGAATTGCTGCAATCGGTGAACTGGGGAACGTTGATTCTGGATGAAGCTCAGAACATCAAGAACAGCAATGCCAAGACGTCGAAAGAAATCCGCAAGATCAATGCCGACTGGAAGGTAGCGCTGACCGGCACACCGATGGAGAATCATCTGGGCGAATTGTGGAGCATCTTTCGAGCTGTCTCGCCCGGCGTGTTGGGACCGTGGGAACAGTTTCGGAAGAAGTTTGCTGGTCCGATTGAGAAGGAAAACGACAACGAACGTCGTCAGGCATTGTCGCGAGTGATCTCGCCCTTCATTCTGCGGCGTTCCAAAAAAGAAGTGTTGACGGATCTTCCGGAACGTTCGGAATCTAATTTGTTGATCGAGCTTACGCCCGAAGAACGCGAGCGCTACGACCAGGTGCGTCTGGCAGCGGTCGGTGAGCTGGATTCATTGGGCGACACCGAACTGTCCGGCGATCAGCGGTTCAAAGTGCTGCAGTTGTTGACACGACTGCGACAGATTTCCTGCCACGTTGGTCTTGTTGATGACAAATGGGACAAGGGGTCTTCCAAACTAACGATGTTGATGGAACGCATGGAACAGCTCAAAGAACGCGGCAATCGTCCATTGATCTTCAGTCAGTTTACGTCACATTTGGCGCTGATCCGGGAAGCCTGTGATGCCGCGAAAATCAGCTACCAGTATCTGGACGGTCAGACCACACCGAAAGCTCGCCAGCAGCGCGTCGAAGCGTTTCAGGATGGTGAAGGAGACGCATTTTTGATTTCACTGAAAGCCGGCGGCACCGGTCTGAATCTAACCGCCGCCGACTACGTGATTCACATGGACCCGTGGTGGAATCCGGCGGTTGAAGATCAGGCGACCGATCGAGCTCACCGGATTGGCCAGCAGAAAAGCGTGATGGTGTACCGCATCATTGCGAAGGGTACGATCGAAGAACAGATTCTGAGTCTGCATGAAGAGAAGCGGGATCTGGTGGAAGGCGTTCTCAGCGGAGCCGAAGCTTCGGCGAAGTTGACGACAGAACAACTGGCGGAATTGATTCGCACAGGAGTGGCGGTCTGACGATATTGCTGATCAAACGCCGGGAGCAATCCCATTCGGCGCCACCACCGGGAAGCTCGCCGAAATTACATCACACAGTGCCGGGTTCACTTTCCCGTTCGCTTTCGTGCCTGTTCGTGCAACTCCACGGGCACGTACCTTAGCAATTGATCGATCACGTCGTCCGGCTTAATGCCCTGGCTGTCGGCCTGGAAGGTGGTCATGATGCGGTGACGCAGGACGGGCTTCGCGACGTAGGCGATGTCTTCGGTGGTGACGTGGAAGCGACCTTCCAGGAGTGCTCGGGCGCGGGCGCCAAGAATCAGGTACTGTCCCGCGCGCGGCCCGGCGCCCCAGCTGATGAGTTCTTTGATAAACGGCGGTGCTTCAGGTTCGTTCGGGCGAGTTGCTCGAACAAGGTCACGGGCGTAGATAAAGTTGTATTCGGCACACGGCACTTTGCGGACCACTTCCTGCAGCGCCAGAATCTGTCGACCGGTGAGTACCGTCGTGAGTTCCGGCTTTTCGCTGCCGGTCGTCGCCTTCAGAATCCGCAGTTCTTCCGCCGCTGTCGGGTACTTCACCAACACATTGAACATAAACCGGTCCAGTTGTGCCTCCGGCAGTGGGTACGTGCCTTCCTGTTCGATCGGATTCTGCGTTGCCAGAGTGAAAAATGGTTCTGGCAATCGATAGGTGCTGGAGCCGACTGTCACGTGTCGTTCCTGCATGGCTTCCAGCAGAGCGGCTTGCGTCTTCGGCGGCGTGCGGTTGATTTCGTCGGCCAGCAAGACGTTGGTAAACAGCGGGCCTTGAATAAACTGAAACGTCTTTCGACCGGTTTCGACGTCATCCTGCAGTACGTCGGTGCCGGTGATGTCCGACGGCATGAGATCCGGAGTGAACTGAATTCGCCGAAACGCCAGCTGCAGGATGGATGCGATTGTGCTGCAGAGCAAGGTTTTCGCCAGTCCGGGTACGCCAACCAGCAGGCAGTGGCCTTTGCAGAACATGGCGATCAGTAATTCGTCGACAACCTGGTCCTGGCCAATGATGACTTTGCCGATTTCCTGACGCATTCGCTGGTACGCAGCAGTGAGTCCACGAATTGCCTGTTCTTCGAGCTGTTCTGGTGCGACATTTTCTGCGGGGTTGTTACGCTGTCGGGTACGATCTGCCATGAGTGCCTGAATCGAAATAATGCGTCTGGTCAATTCAACGAACGCCCATTGAAGCGTGAATGGCCCGGGAATGCGAGCGGATTTGACAGCTCCTCGAACTGATCGTCTGAATTGAACTGGTTCACCGAATTTCGGAGAGTAAACCGTGAGCGATGTACGATACCTGATTTTCGATGTCGAAGCTGTTGGCGATGGCGAACTGATTCAGCGAGTCCGCTATCCTGATGAAGAACTGACGCCGCGCGAAGCCATCGAAAAGTACCAGGCGGACTTGTTAGAACAAACCGGGCGAGACGTGATTCCGCCGACGCAGGTGGAACCGATTTCGATTGCTGTCGGGAAAGTCACAAAGGACTTTCGGTTGCTGGACGTCACTGTCCTGGATCCGCCGCACTTTCGTCCAGAGCACATCATTCGGCGATTCTGGCAGGGGTGGCTGCACTATGAACGGCCGACGCTGGTGACGTTTAACGGCCGTGGTTACGACATGCCTGTGTTGGAGTTCGGTGCGTTCCGATATGGCATCAGTCTGCCAGCGTGGTTCAACGTCGAATCAAAGTCGTTCGAACAGTCTCGCAATCGCTACAACATCGATCGTCATATCGACCTGCAGGACTTCTTTTCCAATTACAGTGCTGTCCGAGTCAACGGTGGACTGAACCTGATTTCTAATCTGATTTACAAACCGGGCAAGTCTGGTGTGGATGGTTCGCAGGTTCAGGGAATGTATTACGCGGGCGAAGTCGAGAAGATCAACGACTATTGTCGCTGTGATGTGCTGGATACGTACTTTGTGTTTTTGCGAACGCGCGTATTGATCGGTCGATTGAGTCTCGAAGACGAGCAGGCGCTGGTGGATGATGCGCGAGCGATGCTGGAGGCTCAGACAGACGATCATCCTGCCTATCAGCACTATCTTGAGTACTGGGATCGACGCCTGGAACAGCAGCAGGCTGCGGCTGAAGCGAAAGAGCTGGCGACGAAGGTAGTGGACTCGCAGGAAGCAGATGATGTCGGGAATGCCCCCGCATAGCTGATCCGTCTTGTGAACAGAAGTTGCTACTGTGGATCGAGGGCGTTGCGTTTTTGTGTGTCGACGCGTATCGGACGAAAGCCGGACGACAGCGTACTACGCTGACTTGTGGCCGCGGGTCACGCGTTTCGATCGAAGAAAGCCTGCTCCCG
>CALFOL010000204.1 GCA_937919915.1 uncultured Planctomycetaceae bacterium | reverse complement strand
ACCGCTTGTTTCTGCGCCCTGAAGAGATCACACCCTCCGTAATCAGCAACGCACCGAATTTCCCACCACAGACTTTCGTGTCAAAGTCGATCTGGGCGAGATGCCAGGGTTTACGAGGCTTGCCAGATCTCGCAAACAGGCAGATGGGAGTACCGTGAACATTCCGGACACGGTGTTCCCCGCATGGGAAAACGAAATCAAAGGGCTGCTTGATGTAGCCCGCATGGCAGACTACGACGTATCGCCACTTTGGTACGACTCATTCGGCAGCTACGGCTCGTGGGGACAGTCCCAGTTGAGCCGCGCTATGTACACCGAACCACAGTTGCAGCAAGTCCTCAAAGACTGCTCAAATCACGTTTACGGACTGGATAACGTCAAGACTGCGCCGCAGGCCTGGGACACTCTGATGCGAATCGGCGACGAGGCGGTGGGAAAGGGAAGATATCACACCGACAGTTTGGCGGGGTTGGCGGTCGATCGTCTGACACCGCTGCTGGATCCGCAACAACTTTGCTCGGTAGCGCAGCATGTCATTACGACAGAACGGTTCCCCAATTTTCAGCAAAGCTGGGGCCCGTCGAGTATGCATTTCACATCAATTCCGTCAGAAGACAGAACACCGCCCGAGATGCTACGGTGGCTGCCGGTGGCCCATGCCGTTTGGCGACTGGATCAACGGGAGGATCAACAGGGTTTCGCCGCCGACAATATTGTTGAGCGACAGGTGACGCCAGCATTGTTGCGGGCGGCCTACCAGAACCCATCGGTATTCGCTTCCGTCAGGCTGCTCGGGGGATCGGCCTGGGAGAAGTTTCTGCTGCGACAGCACTGGGAGTCGATCGAAGAAGATTCCATGGATGCGATTTCCATCGGCGACTACGAAAACCGAATCAGCAAGTGGTATGCCGAACTAATGAATCTTGACTCGCCCGCTGGTCAACAATTTCGAGAAGCTCAGGCAGAGCGGCTGCTGTTGATTGCCCGGCGTGCTTTCAGAGACCATGACACCAGTTTACCCTCAGAACTCAACTACTTGTTTCTTGACTATGATCGCGCCGCATCGGCCCGGATGACTCCGTCGTTGGCAATGCAGTTCTGGCCCATACTGGATGGAATTGCCTCGGTGATTCCAGATCACAGCAAAAATCAACGCCTGATATTACGGTGGGATTATTTGTCCCGACTGTGGCCGGAGTCAGACGTCGAAATGTTTCAGGAGGCCTATTTACAGGAACTTCCGATTCGGCAGCATCCGGCGCTTCCCGATACGGTTCCGTTGCAGGACCAGTTTCGGATTCTGCAGCGACTGCGATCAGCGCTTCAGCAGAAGCTGGCAACATTAAAACCAAGTGGAAGGCAGAGTTCCGATGACCTGTACACGATGACCAAAATCGCAATCGATGACGCCGACGATGCATTGCGAAACCTGCCATACCGACCATCCGCTGAGCTGTTTGTGGCCTACTTCGAATCGCGGGGGTCCGATAGCTCCGCGATCGACGGACTGCTGGAGCGGATGTCTTACGACAGCATCCACCACGATCATGTCGAACTGCTGGCTCGACATTCCAACCCACAGTTTCGCACTGCGGCGTTGCTGGCGATTCGGCGGCATCCGATCACACGTCGAGTCAGGCTGCTATCCAAATTGATCAAGGACGAGGACTCAGGGGTTCGCGAACAGGCGATCAGGATTGATGGCGAACTAGAGGAACTGAAACGCGGCCCGTTTCCGCTTCGACAGATCCCTCGAGACCAGTAATGATAGAACATCTCTACAAAAATTGGTTTGTACTTGTCATCGCGACCCTGCCGCTGCTGATTCTGGCCCGCGCTCTGCAGGCGCAGCTGGGTGGTGAGCACGAGAACGACGGCGCAGGAAATCGAATATCGGTGCGTCCAAATTCGGCGGTACGTTGGCGAGAAGGAATGATCCTTGTGTGCCTGGTGCTGCCTGTCCTCCTAATCGCTTTGTGGGGGCAGAAAAGCCTTCACTATATCGCCCCGGACATTGCCAAAGAGTCAGCGGAAATGCTGCCTCAGATCATGATCCGCCACGCGGCATTGCTGTTTGCGGCCACGCTGTTTTCAGCCATTGTCTGGGCGAAGTACAGTGCCCCGATTTCGACGATTCTCCTGCTGCTGGCTTTGCTTCTGGGGACCCTGCATCTCAAAGAATCGTTCTATCACTTAAACCGTGACCTTTACGCAGTCCGGCACTCCCCGGACTTTCCGATCCCGATACGTATCCAGTTACCGGATAACATCCAGGGGGCCGACGTCTTTCTTAACGGAGTGCACGTCGGACAAACGCCGATCGAAACCACGATTCAGGGAGTGATCAACCTGGTACCTCGTTCTCGCAACCCGAGCTATGAGGAAGAGAAGAGCGCCCAGCGTGATAACCTGCCGTTCTGGAACGCCGCCGTCCCCCACATAGACAAGCAGTACAGACGCTGGGGGCACCTGCATCTCTCCGCGCCGGATCATTCGCACACACTCGATTCACGTGTCGAGCTGAATGGTGTCCCGGGTTACACGGACACATTCTCCCCGGACCAAGCGAAAGATGGAGTTCAGGTCTACACACTGGACACTCGATTTAAGGCATGGGAAGCCGAAATTGATCAATTGCTGGATGTTGCACGGTTGAAAAACTACGAGGCAACGCAACCCTGGTATGACGCATTCATGAGTTACGGAGCATGGGGCTGGAATCGCTTGTTGGTCAATCGGAAGTACGAGCCCGAGCTACAGCAACTGCTGGATGGTTGTGTCCAACATGCCTACGAAATCGAAGCATCTCAAACGCCTGAACAGGCTTGGGCCACGTTGATGAAGATCTGCGACGAGGCAGTCGAGACGGGAGTGTTTAACTCGGATACACGAGCCGGATATGCTGTCAACATGCTGACGGACAGGCTGGATCCGGAACAGCTGTTTTCACACGCTCTGAAAACAATTTCCTCACCCGGCTTTCCACCTGCCTATCTAAACGTCCACGATGAGGAGGACCCGCTGTGGAGATACGTCGAAGCAGGAATGCAGTCACACGAGGGATTACGCTGGATGCCGGTCTTTCAGGCATTGCGGCAGGTGGATCGCATGCTGGACCAGAACAGCCCTTATAATGACAACATCATTGAGCAAAAGGTCACTTCTGCTTTACTGCGGCAGGCATACACAAACGGTTCAGTGCGAAGCTACGCTGCCGTGCTGGGGAGCGACGCGTATGATCAGTTCCTGCTGCGACAGGACTGGAGAACAAAGCCCACGGGCATCTATGGAACCGTTCTTGTGGGTAGCAACGCATCAATGCCAACTATGCGAGGTTGATGAACCTGCAGTCCGAATGCGGCCGCAGTTTTCGTCAGCAGCAGCGTTCGCAAATCATACGGATGCTGAACGGGAGTTTCGGAAAAGACAGCCTGTTCTGGAGCCAGACGCCCGACCAGCTCAACTTTCTGTTTCTAGACCGCGACTTCACTGCACAAAAGCCTTCATTGGCCATGGAGTTCTGGCCGCACTACAACCGGATGATTGCCGCGATCCCCGGCAATGTCGCCAGAGAAAAACGAAGACACCGGTTGCTGTATCTGGCCAGGATGTGGCCGGAATCCGTAGTCGACATGTTTGTCGAGGCGTACAGACAGTGTTCTGACAGTTCGTTTGCCTTCGATCTGCCCGACACGATTCCGACGGAGGCACGGGCCAGAATTCTCGCTGCTGCAGAAGAACAAAAACAACAACTCTTGAGTACCTTGAAGCCGACGCCACGAATCCTGAACAGCG
>CALFOL010000203.1 GCA_937919915.1 uncultured Planctomycetaceae bacterium | reverse complement strand
ACACCATCAAACCTACAACCAGAATCACGGAATAGTTTGTGGACAGCTACTTAGCCCATTGATACAACTGTGCTACACGACAACAATCGCCGATAACGCTGTTGCGGAACAGCAACGGAATCCCTAATTGGACAGCGCCACTTTTGGCACTTCATCAATGAAAACACAGTATTTCGTGACGATATGCCCACGGTGGCACTGATTGGGCGGAAAGTCCGAGAGCGTGCCAACGCGACGATCAGAATAGGTAGCAAATCTATTGGCGATCGTCAGCTCCGCAGTTGCCTCAATAAACGCAGATTGTCAACGAATTGCTTGCTTTTCCACAAAAGTGGCGCTGTCCAACTAATGGTTTAAGTGTAAATGCGTGCGTTACGACTATTGGTGATTGTCATCTATGTGGCTTCAACCGTAGGCGTCCCTGAGAACCTGGGATTGCCGGGTTCGGGGTGTCGTTGCGCAAGCGAAGAACAGCAGTCTGGCAATTGCTGTTGCTCTGCCAAGCGCGGGACTGGAAGCTGTGGCGGTAGTGCCGAGAAACCGGAAACGGAGTCGGCCTCGTGTGAGAATTGTCTTTCAGCGAAAGGTGCTGCAGTGGCAAGTCAAGGCTGTTGCTCAAGTCGCGAGGCCACTGGAAAGAATCCGAAAGCAGCGCGATACGAAGACGGTGCCGCTCCAGAACCGTGTGTGTCTGAAGGATTTGTCACAAACTGCAGCTGCGGTTCGACCGTACCGGGATCACTCACCGTTGATGACCCACGGCTTATGGTCACAACATTCGACATGGAAGGCCCCTCCATTGTTGTCGAGTCGCTGTTGTTGAGGGACTCATCTGTCGCAGAGTATTCAACTGCGCCCGAAACGCCTCCGCCGAAGACGGCGTAGAACTGCGTTATCGGGCAATTCAGTTTCGCGGCGGGGGCTCCGTTTGCGCACGTTGTTAGTGCGACGGTGCGCGTCGTGATTTTCCGGCTCTAAGCAGGAGTACTGAATTCAGTCCGTCCCGTTTCCCGGCGCACAAACGTTATTGTTGTGTGGCACCTGCTCTCAGCGTTGCCTGTCCCTGAAGCAAGGGCACGCATCGCTGGTTCAAACTGCCGCGAACAATATGCGCCGTGTTTCCAGCATGACTCAATACGAAGGGCCCATATTCATGATGCCTCAAGCTATACCCCACCGCAGGATGCGCGGATTTACTCTCATCGAATTGCTCGTGGTCATTGCGATCATTGCCATTCTGATCGCCCTGCTACTTCCTGCCGTGCAACAGGCTCGCGAAGCCGCTCGACGCACGCAGTGCAAGAACAATCTAAAACAGCTGGCGCTCGCGATGCACAACTATGAATCCACGTACAGCACGTTTCCGCCTGGTGGATCGCAGGATACCGATTTTTCTGTACAGGCTCGGCTGTTGCCCTACGTTGAACAGGCCAGTTTGCAGAATCTGCTTGATTTTGATCAGACGGCCTTCACTGGTGGCTTCAGCGGCAAGGTCCCTAATCCGCTGTTTGCGACTGCGTTTGCAGAAGCGATTCCCGTTTTTCTATGTACCAGTGATCCGGCGCCCTCCCAGACTGAGGTCACGGTTGCAGGCAACTCTTATACTTATGGTGGATTGAGTTACCTGCTGAGCTATGGTAGCGGTAAGGGAACCAATAACGACCTGCGATGGCGAACAGACGGCGCGGTGTACATACATTCGTCAGTCCGCTTCCGCGATTTTACGGATGGCACATCGAATTCTGTCATCATGAGCGAAACGGTTCGCAGCGTTGGGGACGACCTGACACTACCGGCCGGCACGACACCCAGGTTCCCGTACGAGTTCACACTAAACGGGTCATCGGGACTGAGTCCCGGCATGAACACAGTGCCGGGAGTTCTCAGCACCGGCGGCGTGTGGGGAGCGTGGACGAATTCTGCCGGAATGGTCTTCAATCCTAACCTGAATGTCGCATGGCCGACGTTCACCGGCTGGCGTGGAGGATCCAGTCCGGCGATTCGAGGCCGCGGAATCTCATGGGCGTTTTCCGGAGCCATCAACTCGTTAACCAACGGTTACACAACTCCCAACAGCCGCATTCCGGATGTGGTGACTCACTGGACGGGATATTTCGCGCCACGAAGCTATCATGTCGGTGGTGCTCAGGTGGCGCTCGGCGACGGGGCGGTACGATTCCTGAGTGACAGCATTGACGGTGATCTGCATCGCGGTCTCCACAGCATTAGTGGTGGCGAGGTCATTGGCGAATTCTGACACTCGACTTTCGCGACCAATTTCCGCAACCATTCGCACCTTGCACTAAGAATATGATGACCAT